>NZ_DASWOM010000076.1:0-131710 GCF_036398755.1 Acerihabitans sp.
TACAACTGTACGCTAAAGTGCGTCACAGAATCTCATATATAAATACAAGAGGTATTAAATGAAACGTGCAGTGATTACCGGCCTGGGGATCTTATCGAGTATTGGTAATGACCAGAAAGAAGTCCTGGCATCTCTGCAACAAGGCCGCTCCGGAATCACGTTTTCCCAGGAATTAAAAGATTCCGGCATGCGCAGCCACGTTTGGGGCGATATTAAACTCGATACTACCGGGCTGATTGATCGTAAAATTGCGCGCTTCATGAGTGATGCTTCCATTTATGCTTATCTCTCCATGGAACAGGCAATCAAGGATGCCGGGTTAAGCCCGGAACAGGTTTCCAACGATCGCACCGGACTTATCGTCGGCTCCGGCGGCGGCTCGCCGCGCAACCAGGTCGCCGGCTCCGACGGCATGCGCGCGCGCGGCCTGCGCGGCGTTGGTCCCTATATGGTCACCAAGGCCATGGGGTCCGGCGTGTCCGCCTGCCTGGCGACGCCGTTCAAGATCCGCGGCGTCAACTATTCCATCAGTTCCGCCTGCTCCACCTCCGCGCACTGCATCGGCAACGCGGTGGAAATGATCCAGCTGGGCAAGCAGGACGTGGTGTTCGCCGGCGGCGGCGAGGAGCTGTGCTGGGAAATGGCCTGCGAGTTCGATGCCATGGGCGCGCTGTCCACCCATTATAATGAAACCCCGGCTAAAGCATCCCGCACCTATGACGTCAACCGCGACGGTTTTGTTATCGCCGGCGGCGGCGGTATCGTGGTGGTGGAAGAGCTGGAGCACGCGCTGGCCCGCGGCGCGCATATCTACGGTGAAATCATCGGCTACGGCGCCAACTCCGACGGCGCGGACATGGTGGCGCCATCCGGCGAAGGGGCCATCCGCTGCATGAAGATGGCGCTGAAAGACGTCGATACGCCTATCGATTACCTGAATGTGCACGGCACCTCCACGCCGGTGGGCGATGTGAAGGAACTCTGGGCCATCCGCGAAACCTTCGGCGACAGCCAGCCGGCGTTTTCCTCCACCAAGGCCATGACCGGCCATTCGCTCGGCGCGGCGGGGGTACATGAAACCATTTATACGCTGCTGATGCTGGAGCACAATTTCATCGCGCCGAGCATCAATATAGACCAGCTCGATCCGCAGGCCGAAGGCATGAACGTCATCACCGTCCCCACCGAGCGCAGGTTGACCACGGTCATGACCAACAGCTTCGGTTTCGGCGGCACCAACGCCACGCTGGTAATACGCAAATACGACTAAGCGGCTTAACGGGACGGTGAAACGGGTATAAACGTCTCCGTCATGCAGAGGCGCGCTTGCCGGCGCTCATCAGCCCCGAAGTACGGGTCTTCCCGAAGCGTTGATTTAAAACCATCCCGCCGGCTTATCCGGTCCGGGATGGTTTTTTTTGCGCGCGTCTTCCGGGTTTACATCAAAATCCAGATCAGCAGCAAGGCACCGGCCACGGCCAGCGCCACGATCCAGCGCGAGCGGGTGATCCTGGCCGCGGGGGTGATAGGCTCGGTTGCGATAAGCGGACTCATCGCCGGCTGCAGCAGCCGGGCGTCGGGAGTCTGGTGCTGGCTTTGCGTGCGGGCAAGGCGATAGATAAACAGGAATTGCATCACCGCGCCCACCTGCGCCGGCGTCAGCACGCTCTGGGGCGGTGCGTTGAAATGCTGCTGGCAGTATGCTTCTATCGCCTGCTGTTCCTCGCTGCTGGTCGGCTGTTTCAGGGTGGCCTGCACCGATGCGAGCGTAGGGGACGCTTGTTGCGACAGCGTCACGTGTCCCTGCAGGAATTGCATCAGCAGCTGGAAGTGGCGCGCCGGAATGGGATCGCCCGATTTCAGGCCCATCATGATCATCAGGCTTTGCCAGATTTCCGCCGGGGATTCGCCGGTCACCGCCGCCAGGCGGATGATTTGCTGGTTCAGGGCATGGTGCTCGGCCGGCAGCAGCGTGCGATCGGTAATGGGCGACTGCTGCGGCTGTGGAATATTCAGCTGGCCGTTTTGCAGTAACGCCACCACCTGCACCAGCTGCTCGGGGTTAAGCTGGCTTAACACGGTATGGCCATATTCCCGGCGGATAAAATCACTGACCGCCTGGCGGTTGTTGCCCTGGGGCAGCAGTTCGGTCAACTGCTGCATCAACTGGCGCCCGGCGTGGGTTTGCTGCGCCTGGTCCAGCCTGTTTTGCAGCAGCTGTTCGGCGGGCTGGAAATGACGCGCGGTCAGCTCGCCGTCATTGGCGATATTTAACTGGTGGCGCAACGCGGCCCAGATTTCGGGCGCTTTGCTGTTGCTCAACGCCATGATCTTGATAATCAGCCGTTCCAGGGCGGTACGCTGCGCCGTGGTCAGCGGCTTCTCGCCCTCTTGCCCTAAAGGTGCGCTGCCCGCGGTAGCCAGGGGCGGATCGCCCTGCAATGGTGTACCGGGGCCACTTACAGGTTGCATATGACTCATCCTTTAGCGTGAAGGGCGCTGTCGTCCAGCCCGGCCATAGCTTCGGCGCTATGACATCGTGCGCTCAGATCAACAATGCGGCGAATGATAACAAGCCGCCATGGCCTGCGGTAGCGTCTGGCGTCAGGAAGGCATTTTCTGCTCTTTACCCCGCCGGCGGATCAGGGGCGTGCGCAGCCGTTGTGCCAGTATCACTCCCAATAGTGTAATACCACCGCCGACGACGTGATAGCTGTGCAACTGTTCATGGAGAAAAAGTACCGCAATGGCGGCGGTAAACAACGGCGCCAGGTTCATGAAAATCGACGCGGTATTGGCCCCCAGCCTCATTACGCCCTGGATCCACAGATATGGCGCCACCAGGGACGCGGCGATGCCGGCGAACATCACCAGCGGAATATTGCGCGCCGTCAGACCAACATCCGGCGCCAGCAGGAACCCCGGCAGCAGGAGCAGCACGCCGAACGCCACCTGGATATAGAGCGATTGCCAGTTGGGCAGCGGTATCGCCCAGCGACGGGTCAGCACGCCGTACAAGGCGTAGGAGGCGGACGCGCCGATCATCATCAGCTCGCCGCCGCCCATCCCGTGGCTCAGCAGCGACCGGGGATGGCCCGCGCTGACCAGCCAGACCAGGCCGCCGAACGAGAGCAGAGTCCCCAGCAATACCCCGACCGTCGGCACGGCGCGCAGCAGCAGGATGCTGAACAATACCGTCAACAGCGGTATCAATGAATTCAATATCCCCATAAACAGCGCGCTCACGCTATGCGCGGCGTAATAAGCCAGGCTTTGGTATAATACCATGCCCAGCAGTCCCAGCACCAACAGGCGCCAGCCTTGGGCGCGCACGATACGCCGGTTGCGCAGCGCGCCGGGCAGGACAAACGGCGTCAGTATCACCAGGGCCACCAGCCAACGGTAAAATGAGATTGCCGCCGGATCGATGGCGCTGGCGGACATCTTGCTGACAATGGCGTTAACCGACCAAATCAGCACGGCCAGCAGGGGATAAAAAATAGTCATTCAGCGATCCTGTTGATGTCAATGCGCCATTATACGGAGCCAGCAGCGCGGTGACGGTAAATAATTTAAACAACGCATCCTAAACATAAGCGGGCAATATTAATACGGTATTAACAGGTTGTGCCAATCGCATGCGCGATAGCATTGGGATTTTCCCGCGTTCGGTGGCAAAATATTCCCCCTTTTTATCATGCGGGCCATTAGCCGCCGGAGTTGGATGTGAAAATCCTGGTCGATGAAAATATGCCCTATGCCCACCAATTATTCAGCCGGCTGGGCGAGGTCAGGCCGATCGCCGGGCGCCAGCTGTCGTCCGCCGCGCTTGCCGGCGCCGATGCGTTGATGGTGCGCTCGGTAACCAGGGTCGATGCCGGGCTATTGGCCGCAAGCGACGTGAAATTTGTCGGCACGGCGACCGCGGGCACCGACCATGTGGACCGCGCCTGGCTGGATGAGGCCGGTATCGCCTTCGCCGCCGCGCCGGGGTGCAACGCGGTGGCGGTGGTGGAATACGTGTTTTCTTCGCTGCTGATGCTGGCGGAGCGCGACGGCTTTTCCCTGCGGGATAAAACCGTCGGCATTATCGGCGTGGGCAATGTGGGTGGGCGGCTCGATCGTCGCCTCAAGGCGCTGGGCATCCGCACGCTGCTGTGCGATCCGCCCCGCGCCGATCGCGGCGATGGCGATGATTTTCATTCGTTGGCAACCCTGGTGCGCGAAGCGGACGTGCTGACGTTCCATACGCCGTTGAACAGGTCCGGCCCGTATCGCACCTGGCATCAGGTGGATGCGGATCTGCTGGCGGCGCTGCCCGGCGATCGTATTTTAATCAATGCCTGCCGCGGCGCGGTGGTGGACAATGCCGCGCTGCTGGACGCCCTGGAGCGGGGTAAAAAATTGCGCGCCGTGCTCGACGTGTGGGAACCGGAGCCGGCGCTGTCGCTGCCGCTGCTCGCGCGGGTCGATATCGGCACGCCGCATATTGCCGGTTATACGCTAGAAGGCAAGGCGCGCGGCACCACCCAGGTTTTCGAGGCCTATGGCGCCTTTCTCGGCTTGCCGCAGCGCGCGCCGCTCGGCGAGCTGCTGCCCCGTCCGTCCGTCGAGCGGATAGAATTGCACGGCCCGTTGGATGAGGCGATGCTCCGGCAATTGGTCCATCTGGTGTATGATGTGCGCCGCGATGACGCATCCCTGCGCCGGGTGGCGGCCATGCCGGGAGAATTCGACCGGCTGCGCAGGGGGTATCACGAGCGCCGCGAATGGTCCTCGCTGTGCGTGGCCTGCGATGACGCCGCGGCGGTGGCGGCTCTGCGCGACCTCGGCTTTAACGCCGTGGCGGCCGGCGCCCGTTAGACACCCGGCGGTATATACCCTAAATACTTCAAGTTGCAGGAAGGCGGCAACGCAGCGAATCCCCAGGAGCTTACTACGGTAAGTGACTGGGGTGAGCGAGGAAAGCCAACACACCTGCAACTTGAAGTATTTAGGGTATAACTCTTATTGCGCGGGCAGGCCCAGGCCTCCCCGCCCCGATGATGCATTGCTTTGGAGAGATGTTATGTCTGACGGCTGGAATATCGCCCTTTTGGGCGCAACAGGCGCGGTCGGTACGGCGCTGCTGGAGTTGTTACAGGAGCGGCAGTTCCCGGTGGGCGAGCTGTTTCCGCTGGCAAGCGACCGCGGCGCCGGTGAAACGCTGCGTTTTGACGGCAAAAGCATCCTGGTCACCGACGCGGCGCAGTTTGACTGGACCCAGGCGCAACTGGCCTTTTTTGTCGCCGGCGGCGCGGCGAGCGCCTTGTATGCGGAACCGGCCGCCGCCGCGGGCTGCGTGGTTATCGACTCCAGCGGCCTGTTTGCCCTGGAGCCGGACGTGCCGCTGGTGGTGCCCGGCGTCAACGATGCGGTGCTGGCGGATTATCGCAACCGCAGCCTGGTGGCGGTGGCCGACAGCCTGACCAGTCAACTGCTGCTGGCGGTGCGGCCGCTTACCGATCTGGCCGGCCTGACCCGGCTGCATGTCGTCAACCTGCTCAGCGCCTCGGGGCAGGGCAAGGCGGCGGTGGACGCGCTGGCGGGCCAGAGCGCCAGGCTGCTGAACGGCCTGCCCACCGAGCCGGGCTTCTTCAACCGTCAGCTGGCCTTTAATCTTCTGCCGCTGGTGGCGGATGAACTGGGCAGCGTCCAGGTTGAGCGACGCCTGGTGGATGAAGTGCGCAAGGTATTGCAGGACGAGGGATTGCCGATCGCGGTCAGCAGCGTCCAGACCCCGGTGTTTTACGGCCATGCCCAGATGGTGCATCTGGAAACCCAGCGGCCGATGGGGCCCGAGGAAGCGCGCGATGCGTTGACCGCGGGCGAAAGCATCAACGTCAGCGAGGAAGGGGAGTATCCCACCCAGGTCGAGGATGCGTCCGGACAGGCGCATCTCAGCGTCGGTTGCCTGCGCAACGACTACGGCATGCCGGATCTGCTGCAATTCTGGTCGGTGGCGGATAACGTGCGCTTCGGCGGCGCGCTGATGGCGTTGCAAACCGCGGAACTGCTGGTGGCGGAGTACTTTTATTAATGTCCCGGGATGTTTACGCCGGCCAAGCGGCAACGGCCAGGATTGCCTTGGGCATTGAGTATGACGGCAGCCGCTTTTACGGCTGGCAGCGACAGTCGGAAGTCGTCAGCGTTCAGTCCTGCCTGGAACAGGCCTTGTCCAAAGTGGCCAACGAGCCCATCGCGGTGCAGTGCGCCGGCCGCACCGACGCGGGCGTGCACGCCACCGGCCAGGTTGTGCATTTCGACACCAGCGCGCGGCGGGAAGACTCCGCCTGGACGCTGGGGGTTAACGCCAACCTGCCGCCGGACGTGGCGGTTCGCTGGGTGCGGAGCGTCGCGGATGAATTTCACGCGCGTTTTAGCGCCACGGCGCGTCGTTACCGCTATATTATCTATAATCATCCTTATCGCCCGGCGATTCTGTCCCGGGGCGTGACGCATTATTACCATCAGCTGGATGCGGATATCATGCAGCGGGCGGGACAATGCCTGCTGGGCGAGCATGATTTCACATCATTCCGCGCTTTGCAGTGCCAGTCGCGCACGCCCTGGCGTAATATGAAACACCTCACCGTCACGCGCTACGGCGCGTATATCGTGGTGGATATCAAGGCCAATGCGTTCCTGCACCATATGGTGCGTAATATCGTGGGCAGCCTGATGGAAATAGGCTGCGGCAACCGTCCTGCGGAATGGCTGGACGAATTACTGGCAGCGCGGGATCGCGCCCTGGCCGCCGCGACGGCCAGGGCTGAAGGACTTTATCTGGTGGCGGTGGACTACCCCGCACCGTTTGACTTGCCGTATCCTCCCATGGGACCGTTATTCCTGCTGGATTGATGGTACTGAACATAACATTGGCGTTGCCGGGATTCTGAACATGGAATTTATTAGATTCATTATTGATTTTATTTTGCATATTGATGTCCATCTGGCGGAACTGGTGGCCCAGTACGGCATCTGGGTGTACGCCATCCTGTTCTTGATTTTGTTTTGTGAAACCGGACTGGTGGTGACGCCCTTTTTGCCCGGTGACTCCCTGCTGTTTGTCGCCGGCGCCCTGGCGGCCTTGCCGACCAACAGCCTGGATGTGCATCTGATGGCGCTATTGATGGCCTGTGCGGCGATCCTGGGCGATGCGGTCAATTACACCATCGGGCGGCTGTTCGGTGAAAAACTGTTCAGCAATCCCAATTCCCGCATTTTCCGCCGCAGCTACCTGGACAAGACCCACCAGTTTTACGCGCGCCACGGCGGTAAAACCATTATTCTGGCCCGGTTTGTGCCGATTGTCAGGACCTTCGCGCCTTTCGTCGCCGGCATGGGGCATATGTCCTATCGCCATTTCGCCCTGTTCAATATTACCGGCGGCATAATCTGGGTCGTACTCTTCACCTATGCCGGTTATCTGTTCGGCGATCTGCCCGTGGTGCAGGAAAACTTGAAATTACTGATTGTCGCCATCATTTTGCTGTCTATCCTGCCCGGCGTGATTGAGGTCTGGCGCCACAGGCGCGCCGCCGCCCGCAGGTAAACGCACGGCATTTGCCGCGCCATGGCTGAATTGTGAGCAACGGGCAGAGTTTTCTATCCCAACTCGTTGGCGGTTATGGTTTAATGGGCGACATTTTCAATGACCCTTCCCCGCGCCGCCCAGGCGTGGGGAATCAGGCGACGGCAAGACAGCGGCGAGCGTCGTGCCGGCGCCGCGGTCAAGGTATGAATAGCGGACTGGCGCTTGCCAGGTTCAAACAGAAAGGTTATCGATGAGCTGGATTGAACGAATACTCAATAAGAGCACTATCACCCCGGCGCGCAGGGCGAATATCCCCGAAGGCGTATGGACCAAGTGTGATAGCTGCGGACAGGTACTCTACCGTGCCGAGCTTGAGCGCAACCTCGAGGTCTGCCCCAAATGCGATCATCATATGCGCATGACCGCCCGTGCCCGCCTGCATGCCTTTTTGGATAAAGGCAGCGAGGTGGAACTGGGCAGCGAACTGGAACCCCGGGATATCCTGAAGTTCAAGGACTCGAAAAAATACAAAGATCGCCTGGCGGCGGCGCAAAAAGCCACCGATGAAAAAGACGCCCTGGTGGTCATGAAAGGCACGATTTACGATATGCCGGTGGTCGTGGCCGCCTTTGAATTCGCCTTTATCGGTGGTTCCATGTCGTCGGTGGTCGGGGCGCGTTTCGTCCGCGCCGTCGAGCAATCGCTTGAAGACGAATGTCCGCTGGTCTGCTTCTCCGCCAGCGGCGGCGCCCGTATGCAGGAAGCGCTGCTGTCGTTGATGCAGATGGCGAAAACCAGCGCCGCACTGGCAAAACTGCGGGCGCGTCGCTTGCCCTATATTTCGGTGCTGACCGATCCGACCATGGGCGGCGTATCGGCGAGCCTGGCCATGCTCGGCGACCTGAACATCGCCGAACCCAAAGCCCTGATAGGCTTTGCCGGGCCGCGCGTCATCGAGCAAACGGTACGGGAAAAACTGCCGGCCGGATTCCAGCGCAGTGAATTCCTGTTGGAGAAAGGCGCCATCGACATGATCATCCGCCGGCCGGAGATGCGCCTGAAACTGGCGAGCCTGCTGGCCAAGATGACCGACCGGCCGCAGCCGGAGGCGATACATTCCCATGAAGCCAGGCCTGAGACGATCCCCGAAGAGCGTCCGGACGAGGTCTGAGGACGGGACGCATGGAAAACCTTATGAGTCCACAGGCCGCATCGCCCCTGGCGGCGTGGCTGTATTATCTTGAACGCCTGCACGCCAAGACCATCGATCTCGGCCTGGATCGGGTGGGCCGGGTGGCCGCCGATATGGGCCTGTTGCGCCCCGCGCCCCGGATTATCACCGTCGCCGGCACCAATGGCAAAGGCACCACCTGCCGTCTGATCGAGGCGGTGCTGCTGGCCGGGGGATATAGGGTCGGCGTCTACAGTTCTCCCCATCTGCTGCGCTATACCGAACGGGTGCGTGTCCAGGGCAATGAATTGCCCGAGGCGCGGCACAGCGCGGCCATGGCGGCGGTGGAAGCCGGGCGCGGCGCCACGTCCCTGAGTTATTTTGAATTCGGCACCCTGGCGGCTTTTTGGCTGTTTATGCAGGCGCAGCTGGATGTGGTGGTGCTTGAGGTCGGACTGGGCGGACGGCTGGACGCCACCAATATCGTCGATGCCGATGTGTCGGTCATCACCAGTATCGCCCTTGACCATACTGAACTGCTGGGACCGGATCGCGAGAGCATCGGCCGGGAAAAAGCCGGTATCCTGCGCGCCGGCCGGCCCGCGGTGGTCGGGGAACCGGATCGGCCCGCCTCGATCGACGACACGGCGCTCGCCGTGGGCGCGCAGCTGTACTGCCGCGATCGCGACTGGCATTTCAGCCTGGACGGCGATACCTGGAGCTGGCGCGACCCGCACTTGGCCCTGACCGGACTGCCGCTGCCGCTGATCCCGCTGGAAAACGCCGCCACCGCCCTCGCGGCGCTCAGGCGTTTTCCCCTGCAGGTCCCCGAACGGGCCATCCGCCAGGGGCTGGCCCAGGCGTCGCTGCCGGGCCGTTTCCAGGTGGTCGGCCAGCGGCCGTTGCGCATCCTCGACGTGGCGCATAATCCGCACGCGGCCGGATACCTGGCGCAACGGCTGGCAAAACAAAACATCCCGGGTAAAGTGCGCGCCGTCGTCGGCATGCTGGCGGACAAGGATATTGCCGGCACCCTGGCCTGCCTGCGCGGGCAGGTGGATGAATGGTATTGCGCCACCCTGCATGATGCGCGTGGCGCCAGCGCATCGCAGCTGGCGCTGCATCTTGATCATGCCCGCCGGTTTGACGACGTGGCCGCGGCCTGGCGCCAGGCGCTGGCCGATGCCGATGCCGACGACTGCGTGCTGGTTTTTGGTTCATTTCATACCGTGGCGCCGATCGTTGCGATAACAGACCCGGAGAAACAACGTGGCGAGTAAGTTTCAAAACCGCTTGGTGGGAACCATCATCATCGTTGCCCTGGGGGTTATCGTGCTGCCCGGACTGCTGGATGGCAAAAAAAAGCACTATCAGGACGAATTCGCCGCAATCCCACTGGTGCCCAAACCCGGTGACAGCGACGAGGCGGACGCCTCCCCGCAGGCTAACCAGGCCCTGCCCAGCCAGCCGCCGGAAGGGGCCGGAGCGGCGGTAGAGCAGGCAAACCAGGCGCCGGACGCGGACGACTCCGACACGCCGGATGCCCCGCAGCCAGCCGCGCCGCCGGTGAAGGCCGCGCCCAAGGCCGCGCCGCGCGAGCCGGTCAAAGCCGCACCGCCTAAACCGGTGGTGGCGCGCCAGGAGCCGGTAAAACCTGTCGCGCGACCTGAGCAAGCCAAACCGGCCGCCGCGCCCGCGCCGCGCGTGGAACCGGCCAAACCGGCCGCGAAACCCGAGGCGCGCGTGGAAATCACTGAGGCCAAACCCGTCGCGCCGCGCGCGGAAGCCGCCCCTGAAGCCAAACCGGTTGCCGCGCCCAAGCCGGCGGAAAAGGAAACCCCGGAACAGGCGCCACAGGGACAAGCCTGGGTGGTGCAGTTGGGCGCGCTGAAAAACGCGACCAAGGTAACGGAAATCGTCGGCAAGCTGCGCGCGTCCGGTTACCGGGTCTACACCGTACCGTCGACGCCGGTGGCGGGGCAGATCACGCGCATTTTCGTCGGACCGGACGCATCGAAGCAAAAGCTGCAAAGCTCGCTGCCTGAAATGAACCAGCTCAGCGGCCTGAGCGGCCAACTGCGAACGTACCAGACGCGATGATGTTTACCCTGGCACGCCAACAGGGAACGTAAAGCCGACGTGTTGAAGGGAAAGCGTGCCGATGGGGTCGAATCGGGCGTGGTTTTCCCGCCCGACCGAGCGCCCATGGCTCGCTAGGCCCGCTAACGCCGTGCTTGCAAAGGGTGTGTGAAAGGGAGAGCGCGCCATCGGCGGCCTATCTTCCTGCGGCGATTGGCTTTTTTTAATCGCCGTTATTTATTTAACTTTGGGCAGGAATTCCGCTGCGCAAACGTTTTCGTTTTCTGATAGAATTCGCCGCGAACCAGCTTCGGGGCGGATGACCAAGGGATGCATGCATGATCTGGGTTGATTACGTCATTATTGGCATCATTGTATTTTCTGCTCTGATAAGTCTGATTCGCGGGTTTATACGTGAAGCGTTATCATTAGTGACATGGGCATGTGCGTTTTTTGTCGCCAGCCACTATTATGTTTATCTCGCTGTCTATTTTACCCGCTTTGAAGATCAGCTGGTTCGTAACGGTATCGCGATTGCCTTGCTGTTCGTGGCTACCCTGATAGTCGGGGCAATCGTCAATTACGTGATTGGCTCTCTGGTGGAGCGGACCGGCTTATCCGGCACCGACCGCGTGTTGGGCGTCTGTTTCGGCGCACTCAGGGGCATACTGGTCGTCTCGGCCATGCTATTCTTCCTGGATACCTTCACCGGCTTCTCCCAGAGCGCGGACTGGCAACAGTCCCAGCTGATACCGCAGTTCAGCGGTATTATCAGATGGTTTTTCGACTATCTGCAAAACACGTCGAGTTTCTTACCCAAGCATTTAACGCTTCGGTAACGCTGATGAGGAAATGACACTATGTGCGGTATTGTCGGTATCGCCGGATTTATGCCGGTCAACCAGTCGATTTATGACGCGTTAACGGTGCTTCAGCACCGTGGGCAGGATGCCGCGGGCATCGTCACCATTGATGCATTGGATTGCTTTCGCCTGCGCAAAGCCAATGGCCTGGTGAAGGATGTATTTGAAGCACGGCACATGCAGCGTTTGCAGGGCAACATGGGCATCGGCCATGTGCGCTACCCCACCGCCGGCAGCTCCAGCGCCTCCGAAGCGCAACCCTTCTATGTCAATTCCCCGTTCGGCATCACCCTGGCGCATAATGGCAACCTGACCAACGCCCACGAACTGCGTAAAAAATTGTTCGAAAAGGGACGTCGCCATATCAATACCACGTCCGACTCGGAAATCCTGCTTAATATCCTGGCAAGCGAGCTGGACCGATTCCCGGATTATCCCCTGGAAGCCGACGATATTTTCGCGGCGGTCGCGGCCACCCATCAGCAGATCCGCGGCGCCTACGCCGTGGTCGGCATGGTTATCGGCCATGGCCTGATTGCCTTTCGCGATCCGAACGGCATCCGCCCCCTGGTTATCGGCAAACGCACCCTGGCCGACGGGCGCAACGAATACATGGTGGCCTCCGAAAGCGTGGCGCTTGATACCCTGGATTTCGAGTTCCTGCGCGATGTGGCGCCGGGCGAAGCGGTGTATATCACCGAGGCGGGCCAACTGTTCACCCGCCAGTGCGCCGAGAACCCGCAAAGCCATCCCTGCCTGTTCGAATATGTCTATTTCGCCCGTCCGGACTCGTTTATCGATAAAATTTCGGTCTACAGCGCCCGGGTACGCATGGGGCAAAAGCTGGGCGAAAAAATCGCCCGCGAATGGGAAGATCTCGACATCGACGTGGTTATCCCCATACCGGAAACCTCCTGCGATATCGCGCTGGAAATCGCCCGCATCCTCAACCTGCCCTATCGCCAGGGTTTTGTGAAAAACCGCTACGTGGGCCGCACCTTTATCATGCCCGGCCAGCAGGTGCGCCGCCAGTCGGTACGCCGCAAGCTCAATGCCAACCGCGCCGAGTTTCGTGATAAAAACGTGCTGCTGGTGGACGACTCCATCGTGCGCGGCACCACCTCCGAGCAGATCGTGGAAATGGCGCGCGAAGCCGGTGCGCGTAATGTCTACCTGGCTTCCGCCGCGCCGGAAATCCGCTTCCCCAACGTCTACGGCATCGATATGCCCAGCGCCACCGAGCTGATTGCCCACGGCCGCGAAGTGGACGAAATCCGCGCGCTGATTGGCGCCGACGCGCTGATTTTCCAGGATCTCGGCGATCTTGAGGCGGCGGTAAGGGAAGACAATCCCGATGTGGTACAATTTGAATCCTCGGTATTTAATGGTATCTACGTTACCAAGGACGTCGACCAGCGTTATCTCGACTATCTCGAATCGCTGCGCAACGACGACGTAAAAGCCGTCCAGCGGCAAACCGAGGTCGAAAACCTGGAGATGTATAACGAAGGGTGATCGGCGCGTTTCGCCCTCACACTCCGGCGGTTAAACGCTAGACGATATGCACCCGGGCGGTAACACGCGTCGGGTGTTTTTTATTATGGGCGGCGCTTATCAGCAAGGCGCGCGCGACAGGGAGAATCAACATGAAACGTCTGATAGTCGGCATTACCGGCGCCAGCGGCGCCATCTACGGCATAAGACTGTTGCAGGTGCTCAGGGCGGTAGAGGGCGTTGAAACTCATTTGGTGCTGAGTAACGCCGCGCGCCAGACGCTGGCGCTGGAAACCGACTACAGCGTGCGCGATTTGCAGGCAATGGCCGATGAATTCCATGATTGCCGCAATATTGCCGCCACCATCAGTTCAGGCTCATTCAACACCGCCGGCATGGTAATACTGCCCTGTTCAATGAAAACCCTGTCGGCCATCGTCAACAGCTACAGCGACAGCCTGCTGACGCGCGCGGCCGACGTGGTGCTAAAAGAGCGGCGCACCCTGGTGCTGGGAGTGCGCGAAACGCCGCTGCACCTGGGACATCTGCGGCTGATGACCGCCGCGGCGGAAATGGGCGCCGTCATCATGCCGCCGGTACCGGCGTTCTATCACCGTCCCGTTACCGTGCATGACATTATCGACCAGACCGTCAACCGGGTATTGGACCAGTTTGATATCGGGCTGCCGCAGGATTTGTTTCAGCGCTGGCAGGGCGCTAACCGAAGCTGAACATTTTGCCGGTTTTATTTGCCCGATGTGAACCGTACTGCATTTTCGGTGATGATTTACGCCTGGCGACGCGACCTGATGGCGCGTTCTGATAACATTGCACCAATAGTGATCATGCTATGTTTTTCCATGGTGCAGACGGGGCGTGTAGCGACCCCGGCAGCGGGTTCCAAGAACGAAAACCAGGCCGTATAGCCGGCGGTCTGGGTAGTAAACAGACAGGTCGGCCGGTTTTGTGCGCAGCTAGTCGGGCTATTGGCAACTTACGCTGAAATGGCACGAAAAGTGCAGCTCATTCCGCTGAAAACATCACGGTGTGTGCCTAATTAAAAATTATTCCGAGGGTAATGTATGAATAAGCTGGTTAAAGTCCTTCCTCTGGTATTTGCTCTGGCCGCTGCCGGCAGCGCGTTTGCCGCGGTGCCTAAAAATATTAAAATCGGCACCGATCCCACCTATGCGCCGTTCGAATCTAAAAATGCCAGCGGCGAACTGGTCGGTTTTGATATTGACATCGCCAAGGAGCTTTGCAAACGTATCCAGACGAAATGCACCTTTGTTGAAAGCGATTTCGACGCCCTGATTCCGTCGCTGAAAGCGAAAAAAATCGACGCCATTATTTCCTCGCTGTCCATTACTGAAAAACGCGAACAGGAAATCGACTTTACCGATAAACTCTACGCCGCCAACGCCCGTTTGATCGCCAAGGCCGGCACCACCATTACCCCGACCCTGGACGCCCTGAAGGGTAAACGCGTCGGCGTGCTGCAAGGTTCCACCCAGGAAGCCTATGCCAACGCCATGTGGGCGCCGAAAGGCATTGACGTGGTCGCTTACGCCAACCAGGACCTGATCTACGCCGATCTGGCCGCCGGCCGTGTCGACGCCGCGTTCCAGGATGAAGTGGCCGCCAGCGAAGGTTTCCTGAAACAGCCTGCCGGTAAAGGCTATGTCTTCGCCGGTCCGTCGGTGAAAGACGATAAATTCTTCGGCGTCGGCACCGGCATGGGCCTGCGTAAAGATGAAACCGATCTGAAGGCGGCGCTGAATAAAGCCTTTGCCGAAATGCGCAAAGACGGTACCTACGATAAATTCGCCAAGCAGTATTTTGATTTTGACGTGTACGGCGGCTAATCCTGTCACACTGTGTTTGCCCGCGCTTTGCGCGGGCGAATAGTTGTTATCCTCCGCCAGGACAGGATATGATCGATGCTTTATGGTTATTCGCAACTCATCATTAACGGCGCCCTGGTGACCCTTGAGCTGGCGCTTACGTCCGTGGTGCTCTCGGTAATCATCGGCCTTATCGGCGCCGGCGCAAAACTTTCCCGCAGCCGTACCCTGGCAGGCCTGTTTGACGGCTATACCACGCTGATTCGCGGCGTGCCGGATCTGGTGCTGATGCTGCTGATCTTCTACGGCCTGCAAATCGCCCTGAACAGCCTGACCGAAGCCATCGGCATGGAGCAAATCGATATCGACCCCATGGCCGCCGGCATCATCACCCTCGGTTTTATCTATGGCGCCTATTTTACTGAAACGTTTCGCGGCGCTTTTATGGCGGTGCCGCGCGGCCAGATCGAAGCGGCCACCGCGTTTGGTTTTTCCAGCGCGCAGATTTTCCGCCGTATTATGTTTCCGGCCATGATGCGATTCGCGCTGCCCGGCATCGGCAACAACTGGCAGGTTATCCTCAAGGCCACCGCCCTGGTCTCGCTGCTGGGCCTCAACGATGTGGTGAAGGCGACGCAGCTGGCCGGCAAGGGAACGTATCAACCCTTCTATTTCGCCATTGTGGCGGGAGTGGTCTATCTGATTTTCACCACCGCCTCCAACGGCGTGCTGTTATGGCTGACCCGGCGTTATTCCATGGGCGTTAAGAAGGCCGAGTTATGATAGAGATCCTGCGTCAATATGGACCGGCTTTGCTCTGGAGCGACGGTTATCGTTTTACCGGACTGGCGGTGACCCTGTGGCTGCTGGTTTCATCGGTGTTCATCGGTGGGGCGCTGGCGGTTTTGATGGCGGTGGCGCGCGTATCGCCGCGTCCCTGGGTGCGTTTTCCGGTCTGGTTGTTTACCTATATCTTTCGCGGCACGCCGCTGTATGTACAACTGTTGGTGTTCTATTCCGGTATGTACAGCCTTGAGATTGTGCGCGGTACCGATATGCTTAACGCGTTTTTTCGCAGCGGCCTGAATTGCACCATCCTGGCGCTGACGCTTAATACCTGCGCCTATACCACTGAAATCTTCGCCGGCGCCATTCGCGCGGTGCCTCATGGTGAAATCGAGGCGGCGCGGGCCTATGGATTCACCTGGTTTAAGCTGTATCGTTGCATCATTCTGCCCTCCGCATTGCGTACCGCCATCCCGGCCTACAGCAACGAGGTGATCCTGATGCTGCATTCCACCGCCCTGGCCTTTACCGCCACGGTTCCGGACGTGCTGAAGATTGCGCGCGATATCAACGCGGCGACCTACCAGCCGTTTTATGCCTTTGGTATCGCGGCGGTGATTTACCTGATGATCTCTTTTGTGCTGATAGGGCTGTTCCGCCAGGCCGAGAAGCGCTGGCTGCGCCATGTTAAACCGCAATAATCCCATTACGTGCAGGACATAACCATGCAAGATACCAAACTGTTGATTAAGGAACTGCATAAGCGCTACGGCGATCAGGAGGTTCTGAAAGGGGTTTCGCTGGAGGCGCGCGCGGGAGACGTGATAAGCATAATCGGCTCCTCCGGCTCGGGTAAAAGTACGTTTTTACGCTGTATTAATTTTCTTGAAAAACCGAGCGAAGGCTCGATAAGCGTTAACAATATCGATATCCATATGGTGCGCGATCGCGACGGGCAGCTGAAGGTGTTTGATAAAAAACAGCTGCAGCTGCTGCGTACCCGGCTGACCATGGTGTTCCAGCATTTCAATTTGTGGAGCCATATGACGGTGCTGGAAAACGTGATGGAGGCGCCGGTGCAGGTTTTGGGCTTAAGCAAGAGCGAGGCGCGCGAACGGGCGGTGCTGTATCTCGATAAGGTCGGCATTGACGAGCGCGCGCGGGCGAAATACCCGATCAATCTCTCCGGCGGGCAGCAGCAGCGGGTGTCCATCGCCCGGGCGCTGGCGATGGAACCGGATGTGCTGTTGTTTGATGAACCCACCTCCGCGCTGGATCCTGAACTGGTGGGGGAGGTGCTGCGTATTATGCAAAAGCTGGCGGAGGAGGGCAAAACCATGGTGGTGGTGACCCACGAGATGGAGTTTGCCCGCCATGTGTCCAATCACGTCATTTTCCTGCACCAGGGCGTGATCGAGGAAGAGGGGACGCCGGCCGAAGTGTTCGGCAACCCTAAAAGCACGCGTTTACAGCAGTTTTTATCCGGCGCGCTGAAATAGAATAAAGCCGAGCTTTCCCTCCTTTGGCTGGATCGTGGCCGGGTTGGCGGGATTTATTTTGCCTTGGTGGCGGTTTCGCTTGCCGTGCGTTCGGCGCTTTTATGTATTGCCTGGCACAGGCAAGCGACAAGGAGGTTCGCTGCGCCCGAACCTCCTTGACCTCCGGGCGTCCGGCAGATCGTGCGCCGCTGCGCGGTCCCCGGCAACGCCGCATCCCGGCATCTGGACCGCCCGGTTAGCGCTCCCGGCGCCACCGGGCTTTCGCCGCTCCCGGCGGCTCATCCAGCCGAGATGCGCGCCGCCGGCGCACTCAATGCCGGCACAAGGTCAACACCATCGTCTGCAAGAAAATAGATTTTTAGGGTCCTTACGGATATGTCCTTACCGGGTAATATTATCAGCGTTAATTTTAAGCCAAACGCTAAACGCTAAAAGCTAAAAGCTAAAAGCTAAAAGCTAAAAGCTAAAAGCTAATACCTTACGATTAAAGGCGAAAGGCTAACGGGTAACGGCAACAGCCCGAATAATCACTAATCACTAATCACTAATCACTAATCACTAATCATAACTTCGATGCTCAACCCTTATCCAAAGCAACAGCGCCGCTACCGCTCCATAATATGCAATGCCAACAGCGACATAGGTCCCGGCATAAAGCGCGCTGACGTTGCCTGTGACCCCGGCATGAGCCGCCGGGAGCGGCGAAAGGCCCGTTTGCGCCGGGAGCGCATAACGGGCCGATGCATAACGGGGGCATGGGCGGCGGAAGGCATCGCGTAGCGACGCGCGACCTGCCGGGCGCGGGGAAGTCAAGAAGGGGCTCGCGTGAGCCCCTTCTTGTCGCTTGCCGGCACCCGGCGCTACCTATATCAACCGAACGCACGGCAAGCGAAACCCTCACCGATCCGGCATAAACCCCACGACAAGCACCGGTCCTACATAAACCCCACCGTCCGCGAAACCCTCACCGATCCGGCATAAACCCCACGACAAGCACCGGTCCTACATAAACCCCACCGTCCGCGCACTCCCCGCCGATCCAGTCCAGGCGTGCCGGCGGGCATTATTCGTCTTTGGCGATATCGGCCAGGGCGTCTTTAAGTTCCTTATAAAGAAAGGTGAACCCGGCTTCCTCCAGGCGTTTCGGCACCGCCCGCTGACCGCCCAGCATCAGCGTGGCGCCTTCACCCATCATCAGCTTCACCGCCGCGGCCGGGGCGCGCATCAGCGCCGGGCGGTGCAGCGCTTCGCCCAGGGTGGCGGCAAACTGTTCATTATGCACCGGATAGGGCGCCACCAGATTGAAGGGGCCGTTCAGTCCGTCGGTGTTCAGCAAGAAGATCAGCGCATTCACCATATCGTCGATATGGATCCAGGACAGGAACTGGCGTCCATTGCCAATGGGGCCGCCCAGCCCCAGTTTAAACAGCGGCAGCAGTTTGCCCAGGATACCGCCGTCCGCCGCCAGCACCACGCCGGTGCGCGACAGGCAAACGCGCGTGCGCGGGCTTTGCGCGCTTAACGCCAGTTCTTCCCACCGTTGGCACAACGTATGGGTAAACTCGGGAACCGGCGGCTCGTCCTCGGTGACCAGAATCTGATCCTGGTTGCCGTAAAAGCCGGTTGCCGAACCGGAAATCAACACCTTGGGCGGATCGTCGCCCTGGCGTATCAGCTGGCTCAGGCGTTCGGTCACGTCCCAGCGGCTGTGGCAGAGGCGTTCCTTTTGTTCGTCGGTCCAGCGTTTATCGGCAATGGGCTCGCCCGCCAGATTGAATACCGCGTCAAACGCATCCAGGCTACCGCACGAGGTAAGCGTGGTCAGGGTGGTCACATGGGTACCCAGCTTTTGCTGGGCGCGCTGGGGATCGCGGGTCAGCACCGTGATCTGGTGCGACAGTGTCAGCAGCCTGGCTATCAGGTGCCGTCCAATAAGCCCGGTTCCGCCGGTAATCAAAATCTTCATTGTTGCCCTCGCTTCCCGCAATGCGCACGTCAGTAAACCCTCTGGTAACAAGCATAGGTCATTTTGCCGGGAAAATGAGTGAACCGCGCCCTTGAATTGACAATAAATTGACAATTGAAACGGCGATTGACGGGCGGCACGGGCGGGCGATATCGCGCTTCAACGGATGAAGCGCGACGGGTAATCAGTTCTTCTGCGTGGGTATCCGGTAGGCGCGCTCGACCGCGGGGCGGGCGTGAATGCTGTCGAACCAGCGCCGCACCGCCGGGAAATTCGCCAAATCGATATGCTGGCGCTCGTGGGAGACGACCCAGGGGTAGGTGGCGATATCAGCGATGCTGAAGCTGTCGCCGGCCATAAAGGCATGCCGCGCCAGTTGCCGGTTTAACACCCCGTACAGACGCACGGTTTCGAGCTGGTAGCGCTCGATGGCGTAAGGCACCGGCTTGGGCGCGTAATGGTTGAAATGGTGGTTCTGGCCAAGCATTGGGCCAAAACCCGCCATTTGCCAGAACAGCCATTGCAGCGTGGACTGGCGTTCGCGAAAATCCTGGCTGATAAGCTGGCCGGTTTTATCCGCCAGATAGAGCAAAATCGCCCCGGACTCGAACAGGCTAAGGGGGTCGCCGCCGTCGGCGGGCTGCCGGTCCACGATCGCCGGCATTTTGTTATTAGGCGAAATGGCGAGGAATTCCGGCGTGAACTGTTCGTTGGCGGAAATATTGATCGGAATGATGTGGTAAGGCAGGCCGGTTTCCTCCAGAAATATCGTTATCTTGTGGCCGTTGGGCGTGGGCGCGTAATAGAGATCGATCATAATTGCTCCTTGTGAATGCATAGCCGTGTGAACACTCTAAAACAAACCGCGGGTTAAAGCATCCGTCGCCAGCGACCGCCGGGTAAAACCCGCGAAGCGGCGCCAGGATCGCGCGTTAGCGCCTGGGAAGAATTAGGCACCCGGCGCCGTTACCGAATGCGGGAAGTTTGTTAAGCTTATTATGAAAAACTCATTAACCGGAGGATGATTCCATGAAACTGATGTTTGCCGCTGATATACACGGCTCGCTTTCCGCAACCCGCCGCGTGTTGGCCGCGTTCGACGCCAGCCGGGCGCCTTGGCTCGTTTTGCTGGGCGATTTGCTCTATCACGGCCCGCGCAACGCCCTGCCGGAGGAATATCAGCCGGCGGGGGTGGCGGAACTGCTGAACGGCTATGCCGATCGTATTATCGCGGTGCGCGGCAATTGCGACAGCGAGGTGGACCAGATGCTGTTAACCTTCCCCATCACCGCCCCCTGGCAACAGGTGCTGCTGGAAAATAGCAGGCTGTTTATTACCCACGGACACCTGTTCAATCCCGACGAACATCCCCCGCTGCGCCGCGGCGATGTGCTGGTTTACGGCCATACCCATATCCCGCAGGCCGAACGGGTAGGGGACATCTTTTGTTTTAATCCCGGGTCGGCCAGCATTCCCAAAGGCGGCTTCGCCGCGAGCTACGGCCTGCTTGAACAGGAAATATTACGGGTTGTGTCGTTGGAAACAAGCGAGACTATTGCGCAAGTGGCGATTAACCACTAAGTTATGACGGATCCACTCATGTAATTTTCATATTTTATTACCATTAAAATGCGCGGCTCTCCCGCGTCTCGTTAACAAGGGATTCGAAAGATGGTGGAACAGAGTCAGGCTGCCGGCGTGGAATGGGTTGACATCGTCAACGAAGAGAATGAAGTCATCGCCCAGGCCAGCCGCCAGCAGATGCGCGCCGAACGCCTCAGGCATCGCGCCAGCTACATTGTGGTCCATGATGGCATGGGGAAAATACTGGTGCAGCGCCGTACCGCCACCAAGGATTTCTACCCCGGTTATCTTGATGCCACCGCCGGCGGCGTGGTGCAAAGCGGTGAAAATATGCTCGATTCCGCCCGCAGGGAAGCGGAGGAAGAGCTGGGCATTGCCGGCGTACCCTTTGCCGAGCACGGGATGTTCTACTTTGAAAACGACCATTGCCGGGTGTGGGGCGCGTTGTTCAGCTGCGTCACACACGGTCCGTTCGCCCTTCAGGCCGAAGAGGTGGAGGCGGTTAACTGGCTGCGCCCGGAGGAAATCACCGCCCGCTGCGATGAATTTACCCCGGATTCACTTAAGGCGCTTTCGCTGTGGATAAGCCGCAACAATCAGCAAAGTCATGGCAAGCCGTTACCCCCCTCCGCCCCGGAACAAACAACCGCCGAACGGTAACGCTTAAGCGCTGTGCTCAAACTGTTGCGGTTTAATGGTTTTGACTATATTTTGATGTCGATGTTGCCTCGGGGGCGGTGGGTCGTGCGCCGCTGCGCGGTCCCCGGCATCACGCAGCCCGGCTTTTGGACCGCCCGGTTAGCGCTCCCAGCGTTTCCGGGCTTTCGCCGCGCCCGGCGGCTCTTCCAGTCGCGATGCGCGCCGCCGGCGCACTCTATGCCGGCACAGGGTCAACACCATCGTCTGTAGGCAAAATGGATTTTGTTTGGTTCTTAGCGGGATGAACGTACCGGGAAAAGTATCAGCGTTGATTTATCTTTAGGGCCAAGCCTGGCCTGAAGACCTCAGCTGCGCCCAACAACTTGTGTCTCGCCATGTCTGCAAGTCGCATCGCAATCCCGGATTTTCTCCCCTCAACAACCGCAACGCTATAGACAATAGCAATGCTATACACAACGTAAGACGGTATGCCCAGGCCGGTATTGACTGATATTCAGCAGGGATGTTGAAGTACCACGGCAGGGGATCAAATTAATTATCCCAGATTTGATGCTGGTACCTCAATAATAGGATAATCAAGTTTTCAGTCGATTAGGCAACCCTGAACACATTTAACATATCAGGATGTTTTTCAATCACCCGCGGAAGTTTCAGGCTACTCCCTCGCCGAGGCAACATAACCCCAACCACCAGCGAAACCCTCGCCCAGCCAGCATAAACCCCACCACCCGCCACAAACGCCCCCGAGCCGGGATAAATGCTACCGCAGACGCCCCCCGCCGAGGCGATTTGCAACCTATCGCAATCAAAATTTCCCCTTATTACAACAAAAAAACGCCGGCTTGCGCCGGCGTCATCATTACTGCTTCTACAGTCTTAACGGCTTACTTAGCAGTTTCAGCCTGCTTGGACTGGATGGCGGTCAGGGCGATGGTATAGACGATATCGTCCACCAGCGCGCCGCGCGACAGGTCGTTGACCGGCTTGCGCATGCCTTGCAGCATCGGCCCGATGGAGATCAGGTCGGCTGAACGCTGTACCGCTTTATAGGTGGTGTTGCCGGTGTTCAGATCCGGGAAGATGAACACGGTGGCTTTACCGGCAACCGGCGAATTCGGCGCCTTGGACAACGCCACGTCGGCCATGATGGCGGCGTCGTACTGCAACGGACCGTCAATCACCAGATCCGGACGTTTTTCCTTCGCCAAACGGGTGGCTTCACGCACTTTTTCCACGTCGCTGCCGGCGCCCGAGGTACCGGTAGAGTAGGAAATCATTGCCACACGCGGGTCGATGCCGAAGGCCGCGGCGGAATCGGCGGACTGAATGGCAATCTCGGCCAGCTGTTCCGCGGTCGGGTCCGGATTGATGGCGCAGTCGCCATACACCAGTACCTGTTCCGGCAACAGCATAAAGAACACCGAGGACACCAGCGAACTGCCCGGCGCGGTCTTGATCAACTGCAGCGGCGGACGGATGGTGTTGGCGGTGGTATGAACCGCCCCGGACACCAGGCCGTCAACTTCACCCTGTTCCAGCATCAGGGTACCCAGCACCACGTTGTCTTCCAACTGCTCGCGGGCCACCACTTCGGTCATGCCCTTGCTTTTGCGCAGCTCAACCAGGCGGGGAACATAACGTTCACGCGCCTCTTCCGGGTCGATAATCTCGATGCCTTTACCCAATTCCACGCCCTGCACGGCGGCAACGCGATGGATTTCGTCCGGATTACCCAACAGCACGCAATGGGCAATGCCGCGTTCGGCGCAGATGGCCGCCGCTTTCACGGTACGGGGTTCATCGCCTTCGGGCATCACGATACGCTTGCCGGCCTGGCGCGCCAGCTCGGTCAACTGGTAACGGAACGCCGGCGGCGACAGGCGACGCGAACGCTCGGAGCTGGCGGTCAGGGACTCGATCCAGTTGTTGTCGATATGGCCGGCAACATAGTTCTGCACTTTTTCCACCCGGCTATGGTCGTCAGCCGGCACTTCAAGGCTAAAGCCCTGCAGGCTGAGCGAGGTCTGCCAGGTATTGGTCGGCACGCGGAACATCGGCAGGCCGGTCTGGAAGGCGCGGTCGCACAGGCGTTGGATACGTTCGTCCACCTGATAACCGCCGGTCAGCAGTATGGCGCCCAGTTCCACGCCGTTCATGGCCGCCAGGCAGGCGGCAACCAGCACGTCGGGACGATCGGCCGACGTCACCAGCAGCGAACCCGGACGGAAATGCTCCAGCATGTTCGGCAGGCTGCGCGCGCAGAAGGTCACCGAACGCACGCGACGGGTCTGGATGTCGCCTTCGTTGATGATGGTGGCGCCCAAATGCCTGGCCATGTCGATGGCGCGCACGGCAATCAGGTCAAAACTCCAGGGTACGCAGCCCAATACCGGCAGCGGGCTGTTTTCAAACAGTTGCTTCGGATCGATATTGGCGACGCTGGCCTTGGGCGTATCGTCGAAAATTTCCGACAGGTCGGGGCGGGTGCGGCCCTGTTCATCCACCGGCGCGTTCAGCTTATTAACGATAACGCCGATGATGCTTTTATTCTTGCTGCCGCCGAAGCTGGAACGGGCCAGCTCGATACGTTCCTTCAACTGATCGGGCGAATCGTTGCCGAGCGAGAGCACAAACACGATTTCCGCGTTCAGCGTTTTGGCGATTTCGTAGTTCAGCGCATTGGCGAACTGATGTTTACGGGTCGGCACCAGGCCTTCCACCAATACCACTTCCGCATCTTTGGTATTGTCGTGATAACGGGCGATGATCTCTTCCATCAGCACGTCCTGCTGATTGGAACCCAGCAGCGACTCCACATAGCTCATGCGCAGGGGTTCGGCGGAGGGAATGGATGAGTTGGCGCGGATAATATTGGTGGTGGCGTCAAGACCGTCATCGCCGGCACGGGGCTGGGCGATCGGCTTGAACACGCTCAGGCGCACGCCTTTCTGCTCCATGGCGCGAATGACACCCAGGCTGATGCTTGTCAGGCCGACACTGGTGCCGGTTGGGATCAACATGATTGTACGGGACACGGCTAAACCTCTTTAAACGGTTGCTCGTTTATCTAACGAGTGTCCCGCCGGCGTTGCCCGGCGGAACGGGGAAATACTGTTACGCCGTCAGACGGGCGGCATCCTGGGCAATGACCAGTTCTTCGTTGGTGGTGATGACAATCGCCGGGCGGCTGGCGTCGGTGGTGATGACGCCGCTGTTGCCGAAGCGGGCCGCTTCGTTGCGCGCCGGGTCGATTTCAAAGCCCAGCAGCGAGAGTTTGCCCAGGGTCAGCTCGCGCACCTTGGCGGCGTTTTCGCCGATGCCGCCGGTAAAGATTACCGCGTCCAGGCGACCGTCCATCAGGGCGGTGTAGGAACCGATATATTTGGCCAGGCGATGGCAGAAGACATCCATGGCGCGCTTGGCTTCAGGCTTGGCGTCGTAGTTATCGATAACCCAACGCATATCGCTGGTGACGCCGGTCAGGCCCAGCAGGCCGGATTCCTTGGTCAGCAGTTTATCGATTTGTTCAACCGACATGCCCATGGCATTATGCAGGAAGAAAATAATGGCGGGATCAAGATCGCCGCTGCGGGTGCCCATGACCAGGCCTTCCAACGGGGTCAGGCCCATGGAGGTGTCGACGCTCTTGCCGTTGCGCACCGCGGTAACCGAACCGCCGTTGCCCAGATGGCAGGTGATCAGGTTGACGTCTTCCACCGGTTTATTCAGCATGCGCGCCGCTTCCTGCGTCACGAAATAATGGCTGGTGCCGTGGGCGCCGTAGCGGCGGATGCGATGTTCCGCATATAATGAATACGGCAGGGCGTACAGATACGATTCTTCCGGCATGGTCTGATGAAAAGCGGTATCGAACACGGCCACGTTTTTGTCGGCCAGTTTCGGAAATGCCTTGAGCGCTTCGTTGATGCCGATGATATGGGCCGGGTTATGCAGCGGCGCAAACGGGATGGAGTCCTTGATCGCTTGCAGCACATCGTCCGAGAGGAGAGCGGAGGCGGTATATTTTTCGCCAACGTTAACGACGCGATGGCCGATTGCGGTGAGCTGCGCTGATAATTCTGGTTTTTGAGCGAGAATTGTATTAACAATAAAGCTCAACGCTTCGCTGTGCGCGGCGCCGTTTCCTAACTCAGCTTCATGCTTGCCGCCGTCGATCTTCCATTTGATGCGCGCTTCCGGCAGGTTGAAACATTCCGCGAGGCCGGAGAGGTGTTCTTCACCGTTGGCTGCATCGATAATGGCAAATTTTAAGGATGAACTGCCACAGTTAAGAACCAGTACTAGCTTACTCGACATGGAAGTACCTATTTGTTGTGCATGGTTGTGCATGGTTAATAAATCATCAATCAGCTATAAAGCGTAGCGCATTACGCCGTTGAGATTTATGATTAACATCATGCCAAAGTGCGTTTTATTTGACATGAAATCGAAAACTGTTGAAGTTAAACATTTTTTTTGAAACATGTGTTTACTTATCGCGATCGATCGTGGCGACGTTAAACGGAATCCTGAAGCCCGGGCTGCATAAAGGGTGCGTAGGGGACAGCCACCAGGCGGCAATAAGGATAACGATTGCCGGTAGTAAAGACAAAATATATTTAAAAGTTATACAATTGATTGTGATTTTGCACAAAAATTTTAATTTTTATTCGTAAAGTTGAGGTCAGCTATGGCGACAATTCCTTCCGGTTCGGTCAGCTGGTACAAGATTTTCCAGCGCGGACAAGATTATATGAAAACCTGGCCGACCGAGAAACGCCTGGCGCCGCTTTTTCCTGAAAACCGCATGATTACCGCCACCCGCTTTGCCGTGCGCTATATGCCGGCGGTGGCGGTCTTCACCCTGACCTGGCAAATCGCCCTCGGCGGCCAACTGGGTCCGGCGGTCGCCACCGCCATATTCGCCTGCAGCCTGCCGATGCAGGGCCTCTGGTGGCTGGGCAAGCGCTCTGTTACCCCGCTGCCCCCCACGCACCTGCACTGGTTCCATGAAGTGCGCCACCAGCTTAACGAGGCCGGTCAGGCGCTGGCGCCTGTCGAAGGCGTTCCAACCTATCAAATGCTGGCCGACGTGCTCAAGCGCGCGTTTAAGCTGCTGGATAAAGCCTTTCTGGACGATTTATAGGCGTTATGTATCCGTTCATTATCCGTCCCGACGGGTAATGGACGGGCGATATTTCGCCACCTGCTGTCTTAAATCAAAAAAGCGCCGGCTTGCGGTACCGCCATCGTACGCATTATGCGATGCTACCGCCAGACAACTATAGGCGCCAGCGGGTCGGCGCCCACCGGCACATAATCAGGAGTGGATGATGGAGATGACGAACGCCCAGCGGTTGATTCTGTCCAACCAGTATAAAATGATGTCCCTGCTGGATCCGGACAACGGCGAGCGCTATCGCCGCCAGCAAACCATTGTCGAACGCGGCTACGGCCTGCAGATGCGCGAGCTGGACCGGGATTTCGGCCAGTTGAGCGAAGACGTTTGCCGCACCATTATCGATATCATGGAATTGCACCACGCGCTGCAGGTCTCCTGGTCGAACCTGAAGGAAAAACAGGATATCGACGAGCGGCGCCTGGCGTTTCTGGGCTTCGACGCCGCCACCGAAGCGCGTTACCTTGGTTATGTGCGCTTTATGGTCTTTACCGAGGGGCGCTACACCCACTTTGATTCCGGCAGCCATGGATTTAACGCCCAGACAAAGATGTGGGATAAATATCTGCGCATGCTGGCCGTCTGGCAATCCTGCCCGCGCCAATATCATCTCAGCGCGGTGGAAATTACGCAAATTATCAATGCCTGACGGCCTAACCCGGAGATATGCCTGTGCTGTGTAAAGGTTTTTTGTTTGACCTTGATGGAACGTTGATTGATTCATTGCCGGTGGTTGAATTAGCCTGGGGAAATTGGGCCAGGCGGCGGGGGGTATCCGTTGACGAGGTGCTTAACTTTATCCACGGCAAACAGGCTATCATGTCGTTGCGCCATTTTATGCCCGGCGAAAGCGAGGCGCGCATCCAGGCGGAATTCAGCGCGTTGGAAAAGTTCGAAGCGGAGTGCATCGACGGCGTGACGGCGTTGCCCGGCGCGGTGGCGCTGCTCAACCGGCTGAACACGCTCGACATTCCCTGGGCCATCGTGACCTCAGGGTCGATGCCGGTGGCCACCGCACGGCTGCGGGCCGGGCATCTGCCGCCGCCGGCGTGGCTTATCACCGCCGAACAGGTCGCCCGCGGCAAACCCCAGCCGGACGCTTACCTGCTGGGCGCGCAAAAACTGGGTTTTGCCCCGGCCGACTGCATCGTGGTTGAGGATGCCATCGCCGGTATTCAGGCCGGCCTGGCCGCCGGTTGCTCGGTTATCGCCGTCAATCCGCCGGCGGAAACGCCGCAAAAAGAGGCCATCGGCCTGCTGCTGACGTCCCTTGAACAGCTGCTGATTGAACGCGAAGGCCCGTCTGCGCGCGTGAGTCTTAGTCCCCACTGAAACAAATCCGTAAAATCAATAAATTAATGATTTAGCCCCGCCACCCCGGGGCTTTTTTATGGCATGATTTGCCCCAGAGACCGCCTTAATACCGGGAAAACGTTGTGAATAACGAACTCATCTGGGTACTGGCCCTGCTGTTGATCGCTATCTTTCTCTTTACCACCAACAAAGTGCGCATGGATGTGGTGGCGCTGCTGGTGATCATCGCCTTTGTCCTCAGCGGTACCCTGTCACTGCCTGAAGCCACCGCCGGCTTCAGCGATCCCAATGTCTTGCTGATTGCCGCTATGTTTGTGGTCGGCGAGGGATTGGTGCGCACCGGCATCGCCTACCAGGTCGGCGAGTGGCTGATGCGGGCGGCGGGCAATAGCGAAACCCGCATGCTGGTCCTGCTGATGGTGACCGTTGCCACCCTGGGCGCCATCATGAGCTCCACCGGCGTGGTGGCGATTTTTATCCCGGTGGTGCTCAACGTATCACAGCGCATGAAAATCTCTCCCAGCCGCCTGATGATGCCGCTGAGCTTCGCCGCCCTGATAAGCGGCATGATGTCGCTGGTGGCGACACCGCCCAATATGGTGGTCAACAGCGAGCTGGTGCGCGACGGCGCCGAGGGCTTCGGCTTTTTTGCCGTTACGCCGGTGGGCGTGGTGGTGCTGGTGCTGGGCATCGGCTATATGCTGGTGGCGCGCTACTGGCTGGGCGGCGGTGAAACCAGTCACGAGCGCGAGCAGTGGAAGCGCCGGACGTTTCGCGACCTGATTCGCGATTACCGTCTGACCGGCCGCGCGCGCCGTCTGGCCGTGCGGCCCGGCTCGCCGCTTATCGGCCAGCGCCTTGACGACCTCAGGCTGCGCGATCGCTATGGCGCCAACGTGGTCGGCATCGAACGCTGGCGTAAATTCCGCCGGGTGATGGTCAGCGCCGGCGGTAATACCGAGCTGCGCCAGCGCGATGTGCTGTTGATCGACATGTCCGCCTCCGAGGTGGATCTGCGGCAGTTTTGCGGCGAACAGCAACTGGAGCCGATGGTGCTGCGCGGCGAGTATTTCTCCGAACAGGCCAGGGATGTGGGCATGGCGGAAGTGAGCCTGATCCCCGATTCCGAATTGGTGGGCAAGACCCTGCGCCAGGTCGGCTTTCGCAGCCGGTATGGCGTTAACGTGGTGGGGATCCGCCGCAACGCCGAGGCGCTGGCCGGCAAGCTGATAGACGAGGAGCTCAGGCTTGGCGATATCCTGCTGGTGATCGGCGACTGGAAGCTGATTCGCCAACTGCAGTTAAAGAAAAACAATTTCATCGTGCTTAACCTGCCGGCCGAGGTGGACGACGTGGCGCCGGCGGTGAGCCAGGCGCCCCACGCGCTGTTCTGCCTGGCGCTGATGGTGGCGATGATGTTGACGGAGCAAATCCCCAATCCCATCGCCGCCCTTGTCGCGTGCGTGCTGATGGGCAAATTCCGCTGTATCGATATGGAAAGCGCCTATCGCGCCATTCACTGGCCGAGCCTGGTGCTGATCGTCGGCATGATGCCCTTCGCGCTGGCGCTGCAGAAAACCGGCGGCATTGACCTGGTGGTGCGGCTGCTGATGGATATTTCGGGCGGGGCGGGAGCGCATGTCATGCTGCTGAGCCTGTTTATCCTGTGCAGCACCATCGGCCTGTTTATTTCCAATACCGCCACCGCGGTGCTGATGGCGCCGATTGCGGTGGCCGCCGCCAACGAGATGGCGGTTTCGCCCTATCCCTTCGCCATGATTATCGCCATCGCCGCGTCCTCGGCATTCATGACCCCGGTCTCGTCGCCGGTCAATACGCTGGTGCTGGGGCCGGGCGGCTATCGGTTCGGGGATTTTGTCCGTATCGGCGTACCTTTTACCCTGCTGGTGATGGCGGTAAGCGTGGTGCTGGTGCCGCTACTCTTTCCCTTTTGATATGATGGCGTTCGCGGGCGAAACGGGCGGATGAGGCCGGCTAAAGCGGCGTGTCCTGGCTTATCTCGTCCAACGACAGGTTAAAGCTTGGCACGAACACCGTCATAAAGTATTCCATTTCCGGACTGTGGCGCTCCGCCAGGGTTTTTTCCAGGCGCGCCATCGCCATGGTAAATTCGTTATTGCCCGCCGAAAGCTCCTCGAGGCACTTCAGGTAGGCGCACAGGGTATCCGCCTGTTTGACGACGGCTTTCTCCTCGGGCAGGTAACAATCGTCGTCGAGCAGGACGCGGTAATCGTCCCGCAGCTCCGCGGGCAGCATGGCAATCAGCTTCTGTTGGGCGATTTTCTCGATATTTTTATATTCGTGGGCTATCTGCGGGTTAAAATATTTGATCGGCGTGGGCATATCGCCGGTCAGCACTTCGCTGGTGTCATGGTACATCGCAAGCAACGCGATGCGCTCCGGGTTAAGGGCGCCGCCGAACTTACGGTTTTTGATGACCGCCAGGGCATGGGCGACAAACGCCACCTGCAGGCTATGCTCGGAGACGTTTTCGGTGCGGACATTGCGCATCAGCGGCCAGCGGTTTATCAGTTTCAAACGGGAAAGATGGGCAAAAAAGTGGCTTTGCATCATGGTGCGCCCCTGCGGCAGGTGAATAGCGGCTCTATTGTGCGCACAGCCGGCAAAATATGCAAATCCGCCGGCTGAAGGCGAGGTAGGCTCGGCCCGCGCGGTTATTGATGATAATTCTGCAAAAAACGTCCGAATTTGCCGATGGCGGTTTCCAGCACGTCCACATGGGGCAGCGTTACGATGCGCAGGTGATCCGGCCACGGCCAGTTAAAGGCGCTGCCCTGGACCAGCAGCACTTTCTCCTGGAGCAGCAGGTCGAGCACCAGCTTCTGATCGTCGAGGATGTTGAAGCGCCGGGCGTCAATGCGGGGGAACATATACAGCGCGCCGCTGGGTTTGACGCAGGATACGCCGGGGATATCGTTGATAAGCGCCCAGGCGCGGTTGCGCTGTTCATAAAGCCGTCCGCCCGGGGCGATGAATTCGCTGATGCTCTGGTAGCCGCCGAGCGCGGTCTGGATGGCGTGCTGCATGGGCACATTGGCGCAAAGGCGCATCGACGCCAGCATTTCCAGGCCTTCGATATAGCCTTTGGCGTGTTTTTTCGGCCCGTTGAGCACCATCCAGCCCTGGCGGAAGCCGGCGACGCGATAGGTCTTGGACAGGCCGTTAAAGGTGACCGTCAGCAGGTCCGGCGCCAGCGCGGCGATGGAGTAATGCTGCGCCGCGTCGTAGAGGATTTTATCGTAGATTTCGTCGGAGAAGATGATGAGATTATGCTGGCGGGCGATTTCCACCAGCTCCAGCAACATCTCCTTACTGTATACCGCCCCGGTCGGGTTATTGGGGTTGATAATCACCAGGCCGCGGGTGCGCGGGGTGATTTTGCGGCGGATGTCGTCCAGATCGGGAAACCAGCCGGCTTCTTCATCGCACAGGTAATGTACGGCGCTGCCGCCGGAAAGGGAGACCGAGGCGGTCCACAGGGGATAATCCGGCGCGGGAATCAGCATTTCATCGCCGGTATTGAGCAGCGCCTGCATCGATTGCTGGATAAGCTCCGATACGCCGTTGCCGATAAAGACATCCTCGACGGTCAGATCAAGCATATTGCGCGCCTGATAGTGCTGTACAATCGCCTTGCGCGCCGAATAGAGGCCTTTGGAATCACAATAGCCCTGCGAAGTCGGCAGGTTGCGGATAACGTCCACCAGTACCTCTTCCGGCGCGTCGAAGCCGAAGGGGGCGGGGTTGCCGATATTCAGTTTCAGAACCTTGTTGCCCTCTTCCTCCAGGCGCTTGGCTTCTTTAAGCACCGGGCCCCGGATGTCATAACAAACGTTTTCCAGTTTGCTGGATTTTTCTACAGGTGAGATCACGATATTAGGCCTTATCACAGGTAAACGTATTCCGACCATGGAATGACGCACTCCGCCTAATGTACTCTTCCGGCCGGTTTTTTTGAAGGCTATCGGGCGGCCGGGTGACGAATGTTCGGGCGGAAAATAAGGAATGGTGGAAAATTTATTTTTTTGCATATTTTTTAGATGAAATCACTATCAAAACACCCACATGGAGCTTTTATCACACTTTAAAACTGCTGAATAACAGTTAATTTGCGATTTTTTGGGTATTTTTTATACTACTTGGGTACGATAAAGGTTACTCTGCTAAATGGAACAGCGTTGCGCCGCGGCCCGTCCCCCGGTCAAAAGGTTAGCTTAAACGAAGGTTTAAAACCGCCGTCCGCATTGGATCCCAAGCGGGCAGGAAAGTCAGCCTGTTTTGCCAGACCAGGGTCACATTTTTTCCCGAGGCAAAGTATTGCTACTTCATCGGCTTGTGAGCTTTTATCCAGAGAAAAATAAAGGTCACACTTTGATGCTTACAAATTATAGTTGTTTCGTTTATGGTAGCTATTTATGGTATACATTTAAGCGGGTGTACTTTTCGAAAGAGATTTATTTTGATCGTATAAACAATAGTTAAGAAAAATTTATGTTAATTATGGCGGTTGGGATAAAAAAATAGGACTTAACCGGTAATATCCAACATTTCTTTTAATAAGAGGGTTGGATCAAATTAATTACATTAAAGTTTTGGCATGTCATTCAAGTTTTCTAAGATTTTTTTAAGCGCTATGCAAATGATATCACTGCGAAATTTGGGGCTTTACCCAGGATGATGGCTGAATTTCGACAATCGGGGCTACCTTTTATATATGTTAGAGCTTTGTTTGATGAGTACGACTTCCCCTAAAGATTAAAGCATGTACCAGTTAACATAACGGCCGACGTAGCGTCGCTATGGTGTGAAGGGGATATGCTCAAAACAGATTTAGCTTGGAAATGTTTTTTTTGAACGCCAGGGTAGTAGTGTGTAAATAGAATACAAAAGTGAAGACAATATTATGACCAATGCAAATCGTCCAGTGCTCAATCTTGATCTTGATTTATTGAGAACGTTTGTTGCAGTCGCTGATCTAAACACCTTTGCGGCCGCAGCAGCATCAGTTTGTCGAACACAGTCGGCTGTCAGCCAGCAAATGCAACGATTAGAACAACTTGTCGGAAAAGAGTTGTTCGCCCGTCACGGCCGCAATAAGCTGTTGACCGAACACGGGATACAATTGCTCGGTTATGCCAGGAAGATCTTGCTTTACAATGACGAGGCATGTACCTCCTTGATGTACAGTAATATCCAGGGGGTCTTGACTATCGGCGCTTCCGACGACACCGCCGACTCGATCCTGCCTTACTTGCTGAGTCGGGTAACGCGGATCTATCCCAAACTGGCGATTGACGTTAACGTCAAGCGCAGCCCTTTGATGCAGGAAATGCTGACCAATGGCGAGGTGGATCTGGCAATTACCACGTTGACTAATCCAAATCATCCTTACGTTACGCTGCGTTCGTCGCCGACGTTATGGTTCTGTTCATCGGATTACCGTTTTATCCCGGGGGAAGTCATTCCGCTGGTGGTATCCGACGACCCCAGCCCGTTTCGCACCATGGCCATCGAGCAGCTTCAGGCAGCCGGCGTTTCCTGGCGTATTGCCTATACCGCCTCCACCCTGGCCGCCGTGCGCGCCGCGGTAAAGGCGGGATTGGGCATTACGGTGCGGCCGGTGGAGATGATGAGCCCCGACCTGAGGGTGCTGGGGCATAACGAAGGTCTGCCGGCGTTGCCGGATACCCAGTATGTGCTCTGCAAACATCCACAGTGCGAAAATGAACTGGCCATGGCTATCTTCAGCGCGGTACAGACCGGGAACGAGTCTTATAAACCGGACGTATCGCCCCCGGTCAAAGGGGAGGGGGAGAGTTATACGGTCAGTGATGAATAGCTGAGACAGTAGTCATGTTAAGCCTCTGAAAATAGGGGCTTAATTTTTAATAAGATCCTATTATGACGGTAACGGTTTTTTTAGTTGCCAAACCGCGTTTAAAACCCGCCATGTCTTTCCCCGACACCGCCTGGCGAACGTCCGCCGCGCCTTGTTGCCCGCGCCGGCAGCCTGATTATATTTTAGCCATGCCAGTTAAATCAAAACACTGTTTCTGATTACTTTTTTGCCTAATGGCGCACAGAATGTGCATCTTTTATTCTGATTAGTTGCAAAATTGTGCCCTGGATCAAATTTTGCCCTTACCGATAGCGAGGAATAACATGATTTCGCCTGAAAATGGTATAGTTATCTGCGGGCAATCCGGGTGTCATAGAATCCACCTATGTTATTTCCATGTTGCCTGCGCCTCGCACTGACTCGATTAAGCTGCGGGCGTGCGCATCAAATGTTAATTAGATATTAACTGTGTAAATTACTATGAAGTTTCTTTTGTCCAAGTTGACAAAAGGTTATGTAAAGGAGTAAAAACCCCACACAATGGCTGTGTATGCCGGCGGCAGCAGCGCGGTGAGGTTTTTTCCGCTCCTTCCCATAAATTGATGTGGTGAGTCGAACTGCCATTGACGAAGAGCAGGCTGCAAAATGCCACTTTTGATGAGCAAAGAAAATGTCAATAACCACTGAAGTTACCGCCCATTATTGGGCGTTCGCCGTATTCCTCGTTGGTGCCGTCGGCTTGTGCTGCTTTATGCTGCTGGGCGGATTCTTGTTAGGTGGCCGCGCGCATTCCCGATCAAAAAACGTGCCGTTCGAATCCGGTATCGATCCGGTGGGAACGGCCAGATTGCGTCTTTCGTCCAAATTTTACCTGGTGGCCATGTTTTTTGTCATTTTCGACGTGGAAGCCCTGTATTTATACGCCTGGTCGGTCTCCATCCGCGAAGTCGGCTGGGTCGGCTTCTTCGAGGCGGCGGTTTTTATTATTGTGTTGTTGGCGGGCCTGGTGTATCTGGTCCGCGTCGGCGCGCTGGATTGGACGCCCGAGCGTTCCCAGCGCCTGAAACGCGCGGGCCCGATCGCCGAAAATCAACGTCATCAGCAGTAACAGCGAGGCATAACCATGGATTACACCCTCACCCGTGTTGAGCCGGACGGTGAGAATGGCGGTGAAAACGACCGTTATCCCCTGCAAAAACAGGATATCGTCGCCGATCCCCTGGATGGGCACGTTAACCGCAGCGTTTTTCTCGGTACGTTGGAAAACGCGTTGCACAATGCGGTGAACTGGGGACGGGGCAACTCGTTGTGGCCCTATAACTTTGGCCTTTCCTGTTGTTACGTCGAAATGACCACCTCCTTTACCGCGGTGCACGACGTGGCGCGCTTCGGCTCGGAAGTTATCCGCGCCTCACCGCGCCAGGCGGACTTCATGGTGATTGCGGGCACGCCGTTTACCAAAATGGCGCCGGTCATCCAGCGACTCTATGATCAAATGCTCGAGCCGAAATGGGTTATCTCCATGGGCGCCTGCGCCAATTCCGGCGGTATGTACGATATTTATTCCGTGGTGCAGGGCGTGGACAAATTTTTGCCGGTCGATGTGTATATTCCCGGTTGCCCGCCCCGCCCGGAAGCCTACATCCAGGCGCTGCTGTTGCTGAAGGAATCCATCGGCAAGGAGCGTCGTCCGCTGTCATGGGTGGTGGGCGATCAGGGTGTGTATCGCGCCAATATGCAGTCGGAGCGCGAGCGTAAGCAGGGTGAGCGTATCGCGGTTACCAACCTGCGTTCCCCCGACGAGATTTGACGCGCGCGGCGATGTGGCGGTTGTCGTCCATAATCGGTTAACGCGCACAGTGGCATGACGCCGGCACTGCATTAATTTGGTGAAAAAAACTATGACAGAGTTGATGACGCAAAATCTCGCCCAGCCGGCCTGGCAGACACGGGATCATCTAGACGATCCGGTTATCGGCGAATTGCGTACCCGTTTTGGCGCCGAGGCGTTCACCGTCCAGCCCACCCGCACCGGCATTCCGGTGGTATGGGTTAAGCGCGAGCAGATCCTCGAGGTATTGACGTTTTTAAAAAAACTGCCGAAACCCTATGTGATGCTCTACGATCTGCACGGCGTGGACGAGCGCCTGCGCACCCATCGCCAGGGCTTGCCCGCCGCCGACTTTACCGTGTTTTATCACCTGATTTCCATCGACAGAAACCGGGATATCATGCTGAAGGTGGCGCTTATGGAAAGCGATTTCCACCTGCCCACCGTGACCAAGATTTTCCCCAACGCCAACTGGTATGAGCGCGAAACCTGGGAAATGTTCGGCATGACCTTCGACGGTCACCCGCATTTGACCCGGATCATGATGCCGCAGAGCTGGCAGGGCCATCCGTTGCGTAAAGACTATCCGGCGCGCGCCACCGAATTCGATCCCTATATGCTGACCAAGCAGAAAGAAGATCTGGAAATGGAAGGGCTGACGTTCAAGCCGGAAGACTGGGGCATGAAACGCGGGCGTGAAAATGAAGATTTCATGTTCCTTAACCTGGGGCCGAACCATCCGTCGGCGCATGGGGCCTTTCGCATCATTTTGCAGCTGGACGGCGAAGAGATCGTCGACTGCGTGCCTGATATCGGTTATCACCATCGCGGCGCGGAAAAAATGGGCGAGCGCCAGTCATGGCACAGCTATATTCCCTATACCGATCGGGTGGAATACCTCGGCGGCTGCGTCAATGAAATGCCCTATGTGCTGGCGGTGGAAAAACTGGCCGGCATCGTGGTGCCCGAGCGGGTCGAGGTGATCCGGGTCATGCTTTCCGAGCTGTTTCGCATTAACAGCCACCTGCTGTATATCAGCACCTATATTCAGGACGTCGGCGGCATGACGCCGGTATTCCTGGCGTTTACCGACCGGCAGAAAATTTATGACGTCGTCGAGGCCATTACCGGCTTTCGCATGCATCCGGCCTGGTTTCGCATCGGCGGCGTGGCGCACGACCTGCCGCGTGGCTGGGACGGGCTGCTGCGCGACTTCCTGAACTGGCTGCCCAAGCGCCTGGATTCCTATGTCAAGGCCGCGCTGCGCAACAGCGTGCTGCGCGGGCGGGCCGAGGGCGTGGCCGCGTACGGCGCCCAGGAAGCGCTGGACTGGGGCGTTACCGGCGCCGCGCTGCGCGCCACCGGCATTTCGTTTGACGTGCGTAAATGGCGTCCGTACTCCGGTTATGACAAATTTGATTTTGAAGTGCCGGTGGGCGACGGCGTCAGCGATTGCTACAGCCGCGTGATGCTGAAGGTCGAGGAGATGCGCCAGAGCCTGCGCATCCTGGAGCAGTGCCTGAACAATATGCCGGAAGGCCCGTTCAAGGCCGATCATCCGCTGACCACGCCGCCGCCGAAAGAACGCACCCTGCAGCATATCGAAACCCTGATTACCCATTTCCTCCAGGTCTCCTGGGGACCGGTAATGCCGGCCAACGAATCGTTCCAGATGATCGAGGCCACCAAGGGGATTAACAGTTATTACCTGACCAGCGATGGCAGCACCATGAGCTACCGGACCCGCATCCGCACCCCGAGTTTCCCGCATTTGCAGCAAATTCCCTCGGTGATACGCGGCAGCCTGGTATCGGATCTCATCGTCTATCTGGGCAGTATCGATTTTGTTATGTCAGATGTGGACCGCTAATTATGCATGAACATAAAGATACGCATGGGCACGACGCCGCGACGACCGGCGGGCAGGGAGACACCGCCGCCTTTGTGCTGAGCACCCTGGAGCGCGAAGCCATCGAGCATGAAATGCATCATTACGAAGATGCGCGCGCCGTCTCCATCGAAGCGCTGAAAATCGTGCAGAAGCAGCGCGGCTGGGTGCCGGACGGCGCCATCGCGGCGATTGCCGAGGTGCTTGGCATCCCGGGCAGCGATGTGGAGGGCGTGGCCACCTTTTACAGTTCGATTTACCGCCAGCCGGTCGGTCGCCATATCATCAAGTATTGCGACAGCGTGGTGTGCCATATCACCGGCTTCCAGGGCATCCAGGCGGCGCTGGAGCAGTCGCTGAACATCAAGCCGGGGCAGACCACCGGCGACGGGCGCTTTACCCTGCTGCCCACCTGCTGCCTGGGCAACTGCGACAAGGGGCCGACCATGATGATCGATGACGACACCCACGTTTATCTGACGCCGGAAGGCATCGGTCCGCTACTGGAGCAGTATCGATGATAAAACCGATTATACGCAGCGCCGAAATGCATCCGTTGACCTGGCGTCTGCGCGACGACGGCCAGCCGGTATGGCTTGACGACTATCGCGGCAAGAACGGCTACGCCGGCGCGGAAAAGGCGCTGAACGGCATGTCCCAGGACGATATCGTGTCCCTGGTCAAGGATTCCGGCCTGAAAGGGCGGGGCGGGGCGGGGTTTTCCACCGGCCTGAAATGGAGCCTGATGCCCAAGGATCCGGCCATGAATATCCGTTACCTGCTGTGCAACGCGGATGAAATGGAGCCGGGTACCTACAAAGACCGCCTGCTGATGGAGCAACTGCCCCATCTGCTGGTGGAAGGCATGCTGATCGCCGCCTTTGCCCTCAAGGCCTATCGCGGCTATATCTTCCTGCGCGGCGAATATATCGAGGCGGCGGCAAACCTGCGGCGCGCCATCGCCGAGGCCACCGAGGCCGGTTACCTGGGCAAGAATATCCTGGGCACCGGTTTTGATTTCGAGCTTATCGTGCATACCGGCGCCGGACGTTATATCTGCGGCGAGGAAACGGCGCTTATCAACTCCCTCGAAGGCCGCCGCGCCAATCCCCGCTCCAAGCCGCCGTTTCCGGCCACCGCCGGCGCCTGGGGCAAGCCGACCTGCGTCAACAACGTCGAAACCCTGTGCAACGTCCCGGCCATCCTTGAATACGGCGTGGACTGGTACAAGGGTATTGCGGCGGGCAAAAGCAACGATACCGGCACCAAGCTGATGGGCTTCTCCGGCCGGGTCAAGCATCCCGGCGTATGGGAACTGCCCTTCGGCATCACGGCGCGTGAAATTCTGGAAGACTACGCCGGCGGCATGCGCGACGGCCTGACGCTCAAGGCCTGGCAGCCGGGCGGCGCCGGCACCGACTTCCTGACCGGCGATCACCTGGACCTGCCGATGGACTTCGAGAATATCGGCAAGGCGGGCAGCCGCCTGGGCACGGCGCTGGCGATGGCGGTGGATAATGAAATCAATATGGTGTCCCTGACGCGCAACCTGGAAGAATTTTTCTCACGCGAGTCCTGCGGCTGGTGTACGCCCTGCCGCGACGGCCTGCCCTGGAGCGTGAAACTGCTGCGCGCCCTGGAAAACGGCGAGGGGCAGCCGGGGGATATAGAAACGCTGGAACAGCTGTGCCGGTTCCTCGGCCCGGGCAAGACCTTCTGCGCCCATGCGCCGGGCGCCGTCGAGCCGCTGCAGAGCGCGATAAAATATTTCCGGGAAGAATTTGAAGCGGGAATTGCAACGCAGCATATCGGTAATACCCGCGCTATCGCCGGTATCCAGCCAAACTTGCTGAAAGCGCGTTGGTAACCCTGCATCCGCGCCGGGGCCAGATAAGGCCGGGCGGATGTTATGCACCCGAGACGCATTTTGATTAACGCCCGCATCTTTTGCGGGCCCCACTTGAGCATGCTGACTATGGCTACCATTCATGTAGACGGCAAGGAATACGAGGTCAACGGGTCGGACAACCTGTTGCAGGCGTGCCTCACCCTCGGTCTCGATATTCCTTATTTTTGCTGGCACCCGGCGCTGGGCAGCGTCGGCGCTTGCCGCCAGTGCGCGGTCAAACAATATCAAAACGCCGAGGATACGCGCGGGCGTCTGGTCATGTCGTGCATGACGCCGGCGTCGGACGGCACCTTTATTTCCATCGACGATGAAGAGGCGCAGCAGTTCCGCAAAAGCGTGGTGGAGTGGCTGATGACCAACCATCCCCACGACTGTCCGGTGTGCGAGGAGGGCGGCAACTGCCATCTGCAGGACATGACGGTGATGACCGGCCAGAATTTCCGCCGCTACCGCTTTACCAAGCGCACCCACCGCAACCAGAACCTCGGCCCGTTTATCTCCCATGAGATGAACCGCTGCATCGCCTGCTACCGCTGCGTCCGCTACTATAAAGATTATGCCGACGGCACCGATCTCGGGGTCTATGGCGCCCATGACAACGTCTACTTCGGCCGTCCCGAAGACGGCGCGCTGGAAAGCGAATTCTCCGGCAACCTGGTGGAAGTGTGCCCGACCGGGGTCTTTACCGATAAAACCCATTCCGAGCGCTATAACCGCAAATGGGATATGCAGTTCGCGCCCAGCATTTGCCAGCAGTGCAGCGTGGGCTGCAATACCAGCCCCGGCGAGCGTTATGGCGAGCTGCGGCGTATTGAAAACCGCTTCAACGGCAGCGTGAACCATTACTTCCTGTGCGATCGCGGCCGATTTGGTTACGGCTACGTCAACCTTAAGGATCGTCCCCGCCATCCGCTGCAGCGCCGCGGCGATGACTGGATTTCCCTCAACGCCGAACAGGCGATGCAGGGCGCGGCCGATGCGCTGCGCCACGCCAGGAAGATGATCGGTATCGGCTCGCCGCGCGCCAGCGTGGAAAGTAATTTCGCCTTGCGCGAACTGGTGGGCGCCGCCAATTTCTATACCGGTATTGCCGCCCCCGAGCAGGCGCGGCTGGCCATGATGCTCGACGTGCTGCAACACAGCGGCGTGCATACCCCCTCGCTGCGTGAAATGGAAAGCTACGACGCGGTGCTGGTGCTGGGCGAGGATTTAACCCAGACCGGCGCGCGCATCGCCCTGGCGGTGCGTCAGGCGGTGAAGGGCAAGACCCGTGAAATGGCCGCGGCGCAAAAAGTCGCCGACTGGCAGATTGCCGCCATTCAGACCATCGGCCAGCATGCCCGCCATCCGCTGTTTGTCACCAGCGTCGATCGCACCAAGCTTGATGATATCGCCGCCTGGACCTACTGCGCGCCGGTTGAGGATCAGGCGCGCCTCGGCTTCGCCGTCGCCCACGCCCTGGACGACAGCGCGCCGGCGGTTGACGGCCTGGATGACGATTTGCGCGCCAGGATCGATGTGATTGTGCAGGCCCTGGCGGGCAGCCGCCGGCCGCTTATCGTGTCCGGCAGCAACGCCGGCAGCGAGGCGGTGATTGCCGCCGCCGCCAACGTCGCGCGGGCGCTGAAAGCCCGCGGCGCCGACGTCGGCATTACCTTCGTGGCCTCGAGCGCCAACAGCATGGGACTGGCGCTGATGGGCAGCGGTTCCCTGGATCAGGCGCTGGAGCAGCTTGAACAGGGCCTGGCCGACAGCGTAATCGTGCTGGAAAACGATCTTTACCGCCACGCGCCGGCCCGGCGGGTGGACGCGGCGCTGGCCAAGACCGTTAACCTTATCGTGCTGGATCATCAACGCACCGCCATCATGGATAAGGCTAACCTGATTCTGCCGGCGGCGAGCTTCGCGGAAAGCGACGGCACGCTTATCAACCAGGAAGGCCGCGCGCAGCGCTTCTTCCAGGTTTACGACCCGGCTTACTATGATGCCGACACCATTATGCTGGAGAGCTGGCGCTGGCTGCATTCGCTGCACTCCACCTACCTGGATCGGCATGTGGACTGGACCCAGTTCGATCATATCATCAGCGCCTGCGCCGAGGCGCTGCCGCAGCTGGCCGGCATTAAACAGGCCGCGCCGGACGCCGGTTTCCGCGTCAGCGGCCAGAAGCTGGCCCGCGAACCGCACCGCTACAGCGGCCGCACCGCGATGCGCGCCAACATCGACGTGCACGAGCCGCGCCAGCCCCAGGACAAGGACACCATGTTTGCGTTTTCCATGGAGGGCAACAGCAGTCCACAGGGCATCAGCAAGCAGGTGGCCTTCGCCTGGGCGCCGGGCTGGAATTCCCCACAGGCCTGGAATAAATTCCAGGCGGAAGTGGGCGGACACCTGCGTCATGGCGATCCCGGCGTGCGCCTGCTGGAAGCGGGCGAGGGCCGGATGGACTGGTTTACCGACGTGCCGGACGCCTATGTCGTCCCGGCCGACGGCCAATGGCGCGTGGCGCCTTATTATCATCTGTTCGGCAGCGAGGAGACCTCGCAGCGCTCGGCGGTGATTCAGGAACGCATGCCGCAGCCTTACGTGGCGGTTAGCCGTCACGACGCCGAACGCCTCGGCGTTAACAGCGGCACGCTGCTGGAATTCAGCTGCGCCGGGCAATCGCTGCGCCTGCCGGTCAGGTTCAGCGACGCCCTGGCGGCCGGCCAGGTGGGCCTGCCGTTGGGACTGCCGGGCATTCCGCCGGTATGGGTAGGACAACGCGTTGAAAACCTGCGGGAGGCCGCGTTATGAGTTGGTTAACATCGGACGTGATTGACATCATTCTGACGGTGCTGAAAGCGGTGGTGATCCTGCTGGTGGTGGTCACCTGCGGCGCGTACATGAGTTTTGCCGAACGCCGGCTGCTGGGCCTGTTCCAGAACCGCTACGGGCCCAACCGGGTCGGCTGGGGCGGCTCGCTCCAGCTTATAGCGGATATGCTGAAAATGTTCTTCAAGGAAGACTGGATCCCGCCGTTTTCCGATCGCATGATTTTCACCCTGGCGCCGGTCATCGCCTTTACCGCCCTGCTGGCGTCCTTTACCGTTATCCCGGTCAGCCCGACCTGGGTGGTCTCGGATCTGAATATCGGCGTGCTGTTCTTCCTGATGATGGCGGGCCTGGCGGTATACGCGGTGCTGTTCGCCGGCTGGTCGAGCAATAATAAATACTCGCTGCTCGGCGCCATGCGCGCCTCGGCGCAAACGCTGAGCTACGAGGTGTTCCTGGGCTTGTCCCTGATGGGCGTGGTGGCGCGCGCGGGATCGTTCAGCCTGGGGGATATCGTTGCCTCCCAGGCCCATCTGTGGAATATCATTCCGCAGTTCTTCGGTTTCGCCACCTTTGTGCTGGCGGGCATCGCGGTCTGCCACCGCCATCCGTTCGACCAGCCGGAAGCGGAGCAGGAACTGGCCGACGGCTACCATATCGAATATTCGGGCATGAAGTTCGGCCTGTTTTTTGTCGGCGAATATATCGGTATCGTCACGGTGTCGGCCCTGATCGTCACGCTGTTTTTCGGCGGCTGGCAGGGGCCGTTTTTACCGCCGTTTATCTGGTTCGCCATTAAAACCGCCTTCTTTATGATGATGTTTATCCTGATCCGCGCGGCGCTGCCCCGTCCGCGTTATGACCAGGTAATGTCGTTCGGCTGGACAATCTGCCTGCCGTTAACGCTGCTGAACCTGTTGGCCACGGCGGCGGTCATTTTGTACAACGCTCAATGAGGGGTGAATAAACCATGACGTTAAAAGAGTTAGTGTATGGTGCCGGCACCCAGTTGCGCAGTATCTGGATGATCGGCATGCAGGCGTTCAGCAAACGCGAAACGCTGATGTATCCCGATGTGCCGGTCAACACGGCGCCGCGTTTTCGCGGCCGCATCGTGCTGACGCGCGACCCCGACGGCGAAGAGCGCTGCGTGGCCTGTAACCTGTGCGCGGTGGCCTGCCCGGTATCCTGCATCTCCTTGCAAAAGGCTGAAACCGCGGACGGCCGCTGGTATCCGGAATTCTTCCGCATCAATTTCTCGCGCTGTATTTTCTGCGGCCTGTGCGAAGAGGCCTGCCCGACCACGGCAATCCAGCTGACCCCGGATTTTGAAATGGGCGAGTACCGGCGCCAGGATCTGGTGTATGAAAAAGAAAATCTGCTGATTTCAGGGCCGGGCAAGTATCCGGAATATAATTTTTACCGCATGGCCGGTATGGCGATCGGTGGGAAAGATAAGGGCGAAGCGGAAAACGAAGCCAAACCCATCGACGTTAAAGGTTTGCTGCCCTAAGGAGTTAAGCATGGAAGTCGCTTTTTATTTGTCCGGTCTGGTGGCGATACTGGCAACCCTGCGGGTTATCACCCATACCCATCCGGTGCACGCATTGCTTTACCTGATAGTCTCGCTGCTGGCCATCGCCTGCGTGTTTTTTTCGCTCGGGGCGTATTTTGCCGGCGCGCTGGAAATCATCGTCTACGCCGGCGCCATCATGGTGCTGTTTGTGTTTGTGGTGATGATGCTGAACCTCGGCGCCGCCGACGCGCGGCGCGAGCGCGATTGGCTTACCCCGTCGGCCTGGGTCGGGCCGGGGGTGCTGTCGCTGCTGCTGCTGGCGGTACTTATCCGGGCGATTTACGGCGTGCCGGATCATGGCATCACCGGTGAGGTGATAAGCGCCAAGGCGGTGGGTATTGCCTTGTTCGGACCCTATGTGCTGGCGGTGGAGCTGGCGTCCATGCTGCTGCTGGCCGGGCTGGTGGTGGCGTTCCATCTCGGGCGCGAAGACCGGGAGGGTGATGTGGCGCCCAAAGGACCCAAGTTGCCCGACGCCATAAGAAGAAAACCGGAGGAACAGGCATGATCCCGTTAACGCACGGTCTCGTTTTAGCCGCCATTCTGTTCGTACTGGGTTTGACGGGCATGCTGATCCGCCGCAACCTGCTGTTTATGCTGCTGGGGCTTGAAATCATGATTAACGCCTCCGCCCTGGCGTTTATCGTTGCCGGCAGTTACTGGGGACAGGCCGACGGGCAGGTGATGTATATCCTGGCCATCAGTCTCGGCGCGGCCGAGGCCAGCATCGGCCTGGCGCTGCTGCTGCAACTGCATCGCCGCCGCCAATCCCTGAATATCGATAACGTCAGCGAGATGCACGGATGAACCTACTTTATTTAACCATTGTGTTTCCCCTGGTGGGGTATCTGCTGCTGGCGTTTTCACGGGGACGCTGGTCGGAAAACCTGTCGGCCCTGGTGGGCGTCGGCGCCATCGCGCTGGCCGCGTTGACCACCGCCTGGGTGGCGGTTGATTACCTCGGCTCGCGGGAAAGCGCGGCGGCGGTATTCAACCAGCCGCTGTGGACCTGGATGACGGTGGGCAATTTCCATATCGCCTTTACCCTGACGCTGGACGGGCTGGCATTGACCATGCTGTCGGTGGTGACCGGGGTGGGTTTCCTGATCCATCTGTTCGCCTCCTGGTATATGCGCGGCGAAGAGGGATACTCGCGCTTTTTTGCCTATACCAATCTGTTTATCGCCAGCATGGTGCTGCTGGTGCTGGCCGATAACCTGTTGCTGATGTATCTCGGCTGGGAAGGGGTGGGACTTTGCAGCTACCTGCTGATCGGTTTCTATTATAAAGAATCGAAAAACGGCGCGGCGGCGATGAAAGCCTTTATCGTCACCCGGGTGGGCGACGTGCTGCTGGCGTTTGCCCTGTTTATCCTGTACTCGGAACTCGGCACGCTGAATTTCCGCGAACTGATGGTATTGGCGCCGCAGCATCTGGCGGTGGGCTCCACGGCCATCACCTGGGCGACGTTGATGCTGCTTGGCGGCGCGGTGGGCAAATCGGCGCAGCTGCCGCTGCAAACCTGGCTGGCGGACGCCATGGCCGGCCCGACCCCGGTGTCGGCGCTGATCCATGCCGCCACCATGGTTACCGCCGGGGTGTACCTGATTGCGCGTACCCATGGGCTGTTCCTGATGGCGCCCGAGGTATTGCACCTGGTGGGCATCGTCGGCGCCCTGACGCTGGTACTGGCCGGTTTCGCCGCGCTGGTGCAGACCGATATCAAGCGGGTGCTGGCCTATTCCACCATGAGCCAGATAGGCTACATGTTCCTGGCGCTGGGCGTGCAGGCCTGGGATGCGGCCATTTTCCACTTGATGACCCATGCGTTCTTCAAGGCGCTGCTGTTCCTCTCCTCCGGCTCGGTTATCCTCGCATGCCACCACGAGCAGAATATCTTCAAGATGGGCGGGCTGCGCAAGTCCATCCCGCTGGTCTATATCTGCTTCCTGGTGGGCGGCGCGGCCCTGGCGGCGCTGCCCATCGTCACCGCCGGTTTCTACAGTAAAGATGAAATCCTGTGGGGGGCGCTGGCCAACGGTCATTTCAACCTGATGCTGGCCGGGCTGGTGGGCGCGTTGCTCACCTCGCTCTACACTTTCCGCATGATCTTTATCGTCTTTCACGGCAAAGAGCAGATCAAGGCCCATGCCGGCAAAGGCATCAGCCATCATTTGCCCCTGCTGGTGCTGTTGGTGCTGTCCACCTTTATCGGCGCGCTGATTACGCCGCCGCTGGCCGGCGTGCTGCCGGACAGCCATTTGGGCGAAGAGGGCAAACTGACCCTTGAAATCGTCTCGGGCGTGGTGGTGGTGTTCGGCATCCTGATTGCCGCCGGACTGTATCTCGGCAAACGCCGCCTGGTGCGCGCCGTGGCCGCCAGCGGCCCGGGACGGTTTCTCACCGTCTGGTGGTTTAACGCCTGGGGCTTTGACTGGCTGTATGACAAGGTGTTCGTCAAACCGTACCTGGGCATCGCCCGGCTGCTGCAAAGCGACCCGCTGGACAGACTGATGAGCGTGCCGGCGGTGCTGGCGCGATGGTCAGGACATGGGCTGACGCTGAGCGAGAACGGCCAGCTGCGCTGGTATGCGGCATCAATGAGTTTGGGCGCCGTGATTGTGGTGGCGCTGTTGGTCTTCGTTTAAACGGCGACGGCGTTAAATGACACGCGCGGGGCGGGAAGAACACCGGCATTATGTCTTTTCCCGCCCGTAGGTAAGTTTTCAGGTTTTTTTCAATTTAGGGATGCACAACGCCATGTTACTACCCTGGCTAATACTTTTCCCCTTCATTGGCGGTCTGCTGTGTTGGCAATGCGAGCGCTTCGGTACCAAGGTGCCGCGCTGGATAGCCTTGATCGCCATGGGGCTGACGCTGGCGCTCTCCCTGCAGCTGTGGCTGCAGGGCGGGTATTCACTGGTTTCGGCCCAGGGCCTGCCGCAGTGGCAATCCGAATTCACGCTGCCGTGGATACCGCGTTTCGGTATTTCGTTCCACCTGGCGCTGGACGGCCTGTCCCTGCTGATGGTGGTGCTGACCGGCCTGCTGGGCGTGCTGGCCATTCTGTGTTCATGGCGTGAAATCCAGCGTTACCAAGGCTTTTTCCATCTTAACCTGCTGTGGATCCTCGGCGGCGTTATCGGCGTGTTCCTGGCCATCGACATGTTCCTGTTTTTCTTCTTCTGGGAAATGATGCTGGTGCCGATGTACTTCCTGATTGCCTTGTGGGGCCATAAGGCGTCCGACGGCAAGACCCGCATCACCGCCGCCACCAAGTTCTTTATCTATACCCAGTCCAGCGGGCTGGTGATGCTGGTGGCTATCCTGGCGCTGGTGCTGGTGCATTTCCATGCCACCGACGTCTGGACCTTTAACTACGAAGATCTGCTGCATACCCCGATGTCGTCGCTGGTGCAGTATCTGCTGATGCTGGGCTTCTTCATCGCCTTCGCGGTGAAGATGCCGGTGGTGCCGCTGCACGGCTGGCTGCCGGACGCCCATAGCCAGGCGCCGACCGCCGGTTCGGTCGACCTGGCGGGCATTCTGCTGAAAACCGCCGCCTACGGCATGTTGCGCTTTTGCCTGCCGCTGTTCCCCGAGGCGTCCCACCAGTTTGCCCCTATCGCCATGTGGCTGGGCGTGGTGGGCATTTTCTACGGTGCCTGGATGGCGTTTGCCCAGACCGATATCAAGCGCCTGATCGCCTATACCAGCGTCTCCCATATGGGGTTTGTGCTGATTGCCATCTATACCGGCAGCCAGCTGGCCTATCAGGGCGCGGTAGTGCAGATGATCGCCCACGGCCTGTCCGCCGCCGGGATGTTTATCATCTGCGGACAGCTGTATGAGCGCCTGCATACCCGCGATATGCGCCAGATGGGCGGTTTGTGGGGGCGGATAAAATTCATTCCCGCCCTGTCGCTGTTTTTCGCGGTGGCGACGCTTGGCATGCCGGGTACCGGCAACTTCGTCGGCGAGTTCCTGATCCTGTTCGGCAGTTTCCCGGTGGTGCCGTTGATTACGGTGATTTCCACCTTCGGCCTGGTGTTTGCCTCGGTGTATTCGTTGATTATGATCCAGCGTGCTTATTACGGTCCGGCAAAATCGCAGGAACCCTTGCCGGGGATGTCGATGCGCGAGCTGTTGATCATCATGCTGCTGGTGGTGCTGCTGGTATTGCTGGGCTTTTTCCCGCAGGCGGTGCTGCAAACCTCGGACGCGGCGATGACCAACGTTCAGCACTGGTTCGCGTTAAACGAAGCAGGTTCAGCTGTTTCAACTATTTCAACAACAAGGCCGTAACTCGCCATGACACTAACTCCTCAACAACTGATCGCGCTGTTACCGCTGTTGATCGTCGGATTGACGGTGGTGGTTGTGATGCTGTGCATTGCGTGGCGACGCAACCACTTTGTCAATGCCACCCTGACCGTCATCGGCCTGAACCTGGCTCTGCTGTCGCTGTTTTTCGTCGGCCAGGCCGGCCCGATGGACGTAACGCCGCTTATCCGCGCCGACGGCTATTCGATATTCTATACCGCGCTGGTTCTGGCGGCGAGCCTGGCCACCAGCACCTTTGCCTATCCGTGGCTTGCGGGCTACCCGGGCAATCGCGATGAATTTTACCTGCTGGTGCTGATAGCCGCCATGGGCGGCATCCTGCTGGCCGGCGCCAATCATCTGGCCTCGATGTTCCTGGGGATTGAGCTGATATCCCTGCCGCTGTTCGGTCTGATTGGCTATGCCTACCGGCAAAAACGCTCGCTGGAAGCCAGCCTGAAATACACCCTGTTGTCGGCCGCCGCCTCGTCGTTCCTGCTGTTCGGTATGGCGCTGGTCTATGCCGACACCGGCGCCCTGGGATTTGGCGAGCTGGGACGCCGGCTGGACGACGCCATGCTGCACCAGCCGCTGCTGCTGGCGGGCCTGGGCATGATGATTGTCGGCCTGGGCTTTAAGCTGTCGCTGGTGCCGTTCCACCTGTGGACGCCGGATGTGTACCAGGGCGCGCCCGCGCCGGTGTCCACCTTTCTGGCCACCGCCAGCAAGGTGGCGATTTTCGCCGTGCTGATGCGCCTGTTCCTGTATACCCCGGTGGTGGATAGCAACGCGCTGCGCCTGGCGCTTGCCATTATCGCCTTCTGCTCCATCATGTTCGGCAACCTGATGGCCATCGGCCAGACCAATATCAAACGCCTGCTGGGGTATTCCTCCATTGCCCACCTGGGCTACCTGACGGTGGGGCTGATTGCGGTACAGGCCCATCAACTGGCCATGGAGGCGGTGGGCGTTTACCTGGCGGGCTACCTGTTCAGCAGCCTGGGCGCCTTCGGCGTGGTCAGCCTGATGTCCAGCCCCTACAGCGGACCGGATGCCGACTCGCTGTTTTCCTATCGCGGCCTGTTCTGGCACAAGCCGATTTTATCGGCGGTGATGACGGTGATGATGCTGTCGCTGGCCGGCATTCCGATGACCCTGGGTTTTATCGGTAAATTTTATATCATGGCCGCCGGCGTCGGCGCGCATCTGTGGTGGCTTACCGGCACGGTGGTGCTCGGCAGCGCCATCGGCCTGTTTTACTATCTGCGCGTGATGGTCAGCCTCTATCTTAGTCCGCCGGAAAGATTGCGCCGCGATACGCCGGGGAACTGGGCGCTTACCGCCGGCGGGGTGGTGGTGCTGATCTCTTCCCTGCTGGTGCTGCTGCTGGGCATCTTCCCGCAGCCGCTGATCTCCCTGGTCAGGCTGGCGCAGCCCTTGATGTAATACGGCAGTCAGGGCGGCCGGCCCCACGCGCCGCCCGCTGCCGCACGACGCTGGCAGGCCGCGTCGCCGCGCGCCGGCCGGCCCGGGAGCGCCTTGGCCGGTCGCGGCGACGCGATCGTGTTTGCGAAATAGTTCTCGTTAAAAAATGCTTTATTGACCCCCGTCATTGTTTCTCAATGCCATTCGGTGATAATGAAAATAACTCTCATTGACGTTTGGCGTTGGTTCGATGTTCACTTCCTTTGTTAAATACCTTCTCTGTCTGGTCGTCTTCTCCCTTGGCATCACTTGCGCCTGGGCGGCCGATGATTATCAAACCTGGGTCGCCGATATCCAGGGACGTCTGGACACCACCGCGCAGCTGTATCAAAAACAGCAGAATGATGCGGCGCGGCGCGAGGTGCAAATGGCCTATTTCGAGGTATTTGAAAATCTGGAAGGACCTATCCGCATCAATTTTTCTCTGCAAAAAAGTTACCAGATGGAAAGCGAGTTCGGCGAAATCCGCCAGATGATCGCTGATGGCCAGCCGTTGTCCGCGGTACAGGAAAAGATCAACACCCTTAAAAAGGACCTGCAGGACGTCCTGCCGTCGCTGACCGCCGGACATCAGCTGGTGGCGGGCGCGCGCAGCAGCGTGGAGGGCAACGGGCAGATTGCCCTGTACTGGCAGCAAAAATTCAGTTTTATCGACGATACCCTGGCCAACGCTATCTCCCAGTATCAACAGGGGCAGTTTGCCGCCGCCAGCCAAAGCGTGCAGCAGGCCTATTTTGAAGGCTTCAAGAATTCCGATCTGGAAACCGCGGTACGTACCAACCGTTCCTCCCAGCAGGCGGCGGACATCAGCCGGCAGTTCAGCGACCTGGTCACGCTCGCCAACCAGCCGGATCAGATGAACGCGGTGGCCTATGCCGATACCACCCTATTGCAGACCATTGAAGATTTGCTGCCGGGATTGCCCACCACCCGTCCAGATCAGCCGGTTACGGCGCCGGTCGCCGCCGCCACAGGGGGCGCGGATGCCGCGCCCGATGCCAATTGGGCCCAGGTCAGCCAGGATATCAACTCCGCCGTCGCCGCCGCCATTGCCCAATACGGCACGGGTCAGTCGAAAGAGGGCATGCTGGCCATCCAGGACGCCTATTTTGACCATTTTGAAGCCAGCGGCATGGAAAACAAAATCGGCTCGCGCGATACGGCGTTCAAAACCGAAATGGAAGGTTATTTCACCCGACTGGTCAGCCTGATGAAAGCCGGCCGGCCGGTCGCCGAGCTTCAGCAGCAGGCCGACGCGCTGGGCCAGAATCTGACCAAAGCGGTCGGCATGCTCGGCCAGGGCGGCGAAACCCGCTGGACACTGCTGGTATACAGTTTGCTTATCATTGTGCGCGAAGGGCTGGAGGCATTGTTAATCGTCGCGGCCATCGTGGCTTATCTGGTCAAGAACAACCGCCGGGACAAGCTGCCGGTTATTCGCCAATCGGTATGGGTAGCCTTGCTGGCGAGCGTGGTTACCGCGGCGCTGTTCCAATGGCTGTTCACCAATTCCGGCGCCAATCGGGAACTGTTGGAAGGGGGCACCATGATGGTTGCGGTCATCACCCTGTTCTGCATGAGCTATTGGCTGCTGTCAAAGGTGGAGGCGCGGCAGTGGAAAGCCTACCTGGAAGGTAAGCTCGGCGCCTCGCTAACCAGCGGATCCCTGGCGGGGCTATGGTTCACCAGTTTCCTGGCGGTGTATCGCGAAGGGGCGGAAACGGTGTTGTTTTATGCCGCCCTGGTGGGCGACGCCAATTCACTGGGCGGTCATTTATCCATCCTGGCCGGGTTCCTGATAGGCTGCGTGATCCTGCTGCTGGCCTATCTGTTGATGCGATTTACGGTGGTCAAACTGCCGCTCAAGCCGTTTTTTATGTTTACCGGCGGTTTTATGTATTTGATGGCGTTTGTCTTCGCCGGCAATGGGGTATTGGAGTTGATTGAGGGGAAATTATTCGAACCCACGTTATTAAAGGGCATTCCTCAAATCAGCTGGCTGGGGATTTATCCTTATCTGGAAACTCTGCTGCCGCAGGTCGTGTTGGTATTGGCCGCGCTGGTCGCCCTGTGGGCAATGCGTCGTGGCGCCGGTAGCGCGGTGCCCAAACGGGAAGCATTGTAAGCAATTTATAATAAAGCAATTTTATTGATGACTGAGGATGATGTTAATGAAGATAAATACCACCCTGACGGCCGCGCTGGTTGTCGCAGGCGCCATGAGCGCGCACGTGGCGTTTGCCGCGGAGCACCCGGCCGGCGAAGAAATTACCATGAACGGTATGCAGATTGCTGCGGTCTATCTGCAGCCTATCGAAATGGAACCCCGCGGCATGGGTTTGCCGGCCGCCAAGGCGGACGTACACCTGGAAGCGGATATTCACGCCGTGCAGGGCAATAAAAACGGTTTCGGCGCCGGTGAATGGATGCCGTACCTGACCATTGCCTACAGCCTGGTCAATACCGATACCGGCGCCAAGCAGGACGGCACCTTTATGGCGATGGTCGCCAGCGACGGCCCGCACTATGGCCAGAACGTGAAAATGATGGGCGTGGGTAACTATAAAGTCACCTTCCACATCGATCCGCCGCCCAAAGCGGGCCTGTACCGCCATACCGATCAGGAAACGGGCGTAGGCCCGTGGTGGAAGCCGTTTGACGCGACCTATACCTTCAAATATGTCGGCCTGAAATAAGCCCGGCGCGCCACGATTGCCCGGCGGTCGTGGCGACATTTTACACCGTCGCAATGGTCTGCCGTCGCACGGCATGACGAAGAGATACCGGTTTTACTGAGTAGGCGTTATGAATTATTTTTTTGTTACCGCTTTACAGGCTTTCCTGCCGGTAGCACTGCTATGTGGACTACACTGGTCGCGTCGCCCCGCGCCGACGTTGCGGGCGCTGGTATGGCTCAATGTGCTGGCCTTGGCCGCCGGCACGCTGACCGGTCTGTATTTGCCCGCCGCGCAACCTACTCAATTGACGCTGACCGCGCTGCAGTTGGCGGGTCTGGCGTTGTTTTTAGCCAGCCAATTTTCGGTTTCCGTGCGCGTGGGCTACTGCTGGCAGGTGCTGCTGGTGGCCGGCGCCGCGCTTCATTGGGCGGGCGATCCCAATCTGAGCGCGCTGTCCCCGACCGGTGTTATCAACACCGACTTATTACTTAACCTCAGCGCGGTGGTACTGGCCCTGGCGCTGCTGGTCCTGATCGCGTCGCTGACCGCCATGGCGGCGCGCCGGCTGCCCGCCTGGCGCTGGCCGCTGCTGACGGCCCTGGCGTTATTGCTGTGGCTGCCGCTGTGCGGCCAGGCGCTGCTGCTGATGATGAAACTGGACATGCTGGGACTGACCAAGCCGCGGCTCAGTTTCGTCGCCCAGGTCACCAACCACAACCCGTGGCTCAATTACCTGGCCGCGGCTGCGATGGCCTGCCTGCTGGCGGGCCTGACGCCGCCGTTGCTGAAGCTGCGCGGCGAATATCGCCGCCAGGATCTGCCGATACCCAGGCGCAAGGCGATTGCGCGCTATCGCGGCGCCCGGCGCACCGCCGCCACGCTTCTGGCCGCGCTGCTGATCGTGGTGGCCGGTCAGCTGTACTGGGATTTGGTGGCCTCGCAGCCGCCGCGTTTATCGGCGGCGGCGCCGGTGACCCTGGGGGCCGACGGACTGGTGCACATTCCGCTCGAACAGGTGCGCGACGGCAAACTGCACCGGTTTGTCTGGGTCGCGGACGACGGCAAGGCGGTGCGTTTCCTGGTGATTAACCGCTATCCCGGCCGCCTGCGTCTGGGCGTGGTGTTCGACGCCTGCCTGCTCTGCGGCGATCAGGGATATGTGATGGACGGCAACCAGGTGGTGTGCGTGGCCTGCGGCGTGCATATCTTTATTCCTTCCATCGGCAAGGCCGGCGGCTGTAATCCCATTCCCATCGATAACTGGCGTAACGACGACAAAGAGTTGACCATCGGTAAACCGGCGCTGGCCGCCGGGGTAAATTATTTTACCGCCATCATGACGCTGCACGTTAACGACCCGGTGGACGGCGCCGCGCTGACCAACATCCAGGCCGAATATAAATACAGCTATGGCGGCAAGATGTATTTTTTCAGCAGCGAAGCCAACTACAACCGTTTTCGCGCGCAGCCCACGCAGTTTGTGGCGGCGGCGACCGGCGACGCTGCGGGGGGGGAATAGCCTATGTTGTGGCGTATGTTGTTACAGTCATGGCGTAAAAATATCCGCCGCAAATCCCTGGCGGTGCTGACGGTTTTCCTGGCGGCGGGGCTTATCTCGGCGCTATTGGCGGTGTCTATCGACATCGGCGACAAAATGGCCCGCGAACTGAAATCCTATGGCGCCAATATTTTAATCGAGCCGGCGGGGCAGGCGGCGCTGCCTCAGCTGTTCGGCCAGCGCGGCGCGCCTTTGTCCGGTCAGGATCTGCTCGACCAATCCGAGCTGCCCAGCATCAAGGATATCTTTTGGCGCAACAATATCGTCGGGTTTGCCCCTCTGCTGAACGGCGAAGTCACGGTGAACGGCGTGACGGTGCCGGTGTTGGGCACTTTTTTTTCCCAGGCGGTCGACGTGCCGGATGAACCGGATTTTCACACCGGCCAGCGCATCATCAGCCCTTACTGGCGGGTTAACGGCGCTTATCCGGCCGAACCGCAGGCGCCCGGCGAGGCGGCGCAGGCGCTTATCGGCCAGCAGTTGGCGCAGCGCAGCGGGTGGAAAATCGGCGACAGCCTGGTGCTTGAGGGTGCCCACGGCCGGCAAAGCGTACGTATCAGCGGCGTACTTGCCAGCGGTGGTGATGAAGAAGGGCGGCTGGTGATGCCGCTTGCGGTGGTGCAGCGGCTGATGGGACTGCCGGGCAAAGTGCAGGCGGTGCGGGTGTCGGCCTTGACGGTGCCGGAAAACGACCTGTCGCGCCGGGCGCGGGATAACCTCGAAGGGCTATCGGCCGAAGAGTACGATCGCTGGTATTGCACGGCGTTCGTGTCCTCCATCGCCCATCAGCTGGAAGAAGCCATCTCCGGCTCGGCGGTGCATCCGATTTGGCAGGTGGCGGCATCCGAAGGCGTGGTAATTGAAAAAATCCAGCTGCTGCTGGCGGTGGTGACCCTGGCGGCGCTGGCCGCCTCGGCCATGGGTATCGCCTCGCTGATGACCAGCACCATTATGGAGCGCGCACGCGAAATCGGCCTGATGAAGGCCCTCGGCGCGCGCCAGTGGCAAATCATGCTGTTGTTTTACCTGGAAGCGGTAATGAGCGGCGCCCTGGGCGGCCTTCTCGGCTGCGTTGCCGGCTGGGGACTGGCCAAGGCCATCGGCCTGATGCTGTTCGGCGTGCCGTTGAGTTTTGCCTGGGTGGTGGTGCCGTGCGTGATGGTGATCGCCATGCTTATCGCGGTTATCGGCACCTGGTTCCCGGCGCGCCGCATCGCCAAACTGTACCCGGTGGAGGTGCTGTATGGCAATTGACATCGCCGCCGGTCGCAAGGCCGGCCGGCTGGATAATATGTTCTGGCTGCTGGTGGTGCGCGCGCTGCGGCTACGCATGCAGCGGGTTGCGGTGGTCTTTGCCGCGCTGACCGTCGGCGCGGCCATCGTCACCGCCATGGCGTCGGTCTATTTTGATATCAATGCCAAGATGAGCCAGGAACTGCGTACCTTCGGCGCCAATTTTTATATTGGTCCCGGCCACGGCAACAGCCTGCCGGACGGGGTATTGCAGCCGATTATCGACGGCGCGCCCAAAGGCCTGATATCCGCCTCAAGTCCTTATCTGTACGGCATGGCGCGCACCGAACTGGCCAAAGTGGCGTTGATGGGCGTATGGTTCGAATCCTTGCAGCAGCTGGTGCCCTATTGGCAGGTTACCGGCGATTGGATCGGGGTCAGCTTCGACTCCCGCCATGCCATGATAGGCACCAAGCTTGCCGCCAATCTGCACGTGAAACTGGGCGATACCCTGGTGTTGGTGGACGGCAACCAGCGGCAGAGCCTGCAAATCAAAGGCATCGTCGAGGCCGGCGACGCCAGCGACAATATGCTGATCGTCAATCTGGACCTGGCGCAGAAATGGCTGCATCAGCCGGGTGAAATCAGCAACGCCATGCTCAGCGTCAACAACGACCTTGGCCAGGTGGATGCCTTCGCCGCCCGCTTGCAGCGCCAGCATCCCGAGCTGGACGTGCGACCGATCCTGAAGGTCTCCGCCTCGGAAGGCCAGGTGCTGACCAAAATCAAAGGGCTGATGGGACTGGTGTCGGCGGTGATCCTGATTTTGTCATCGCTGTGCGTCAATACCACCCTGATGGCCATCGTCGGCGAGCGCTCGCGCGAGTTTGCCCTGCAAAAAGCGCTGGGCGCCAGCGCCGGGGACATCAGCCGGCAAATGCTGGCGGAAACCGGCATCATCGCCCTGGCGGCGGTGCTGGCGGGCAGCGTGCTCGGCTTTATACTGGCGCAGGTACTGGGACATGCGGTGTTCAACGCCGCCATTGCCCTGCGCGCCCCTGTTTTCCCACTGACGCTGGCATTATCCCTGCTGGTGGCGGCGGTGGCGGCCATCGTGCCGGTAAGGCGCGCGCTGCGCGTCGAACCGGCGCTGGTCCTGAAAGGAGAATAAACCATGGCTTCACCTATCCGGTTGATACAACCGCAGCCCGCGGCGGAATATGTGATTGAGACCCGCAGCCTGTACAAACGTTTCGGCAAGGTCACGGCGCTGGATGATATCAATATCCGCATCCGCCGCGGTGAGTTCGTCGCCTTTATGGGCGCGTCCGGCTCCGGCAAGACCACGCTGATGAATATCCTTACCTGCCTGGATACCGTTAGCGAAGGCCAGGTGCTGCTGGACGGCGTCGACGCCGCCGCCCTTGACGAGGAGGGGCGGCGCAATTTCCGCGCCGATAAAATCGGCCTGGTGTTCCAGCAGTTTCATCTGATCCCCTTCCTGACCGCGCTGGAAAACGTCATGCTGGCCCAGTACTACCATAGCGTGGTGGATGAAAGCGCCGCCCGCGCCGTGCTCGACCGGGTCGGCCTGGGCGAGCGCGTCGGCCATCTGCCCAGCCAGCTTTCCGGCGGGGAACAGCAGCGGGTTTGCATTGCCCGTGCGTTGGTCAACGAGCCGCCGGTGATTTTCGCCGATGAGCCGACCGGCAATCTGGATGAGGAAAATGAGCAGCGGGTGCTGGATTTGCTGACCGACCTGCACCGGCAGGGTCGCACCATCGTCATGGTCACCCATAACCCCGAATTGGGCCGCTTCGCCGATCGCATTATCCGTTTACAGCACGGCAAATTTCTGGGCGAAGAGAGGATTCATCATGAACTGGCATCCCGTGGTTAAGATTTTTTGCGCGCTGGCGCTGCTTACCGCGCTGGCGGGTTGTAAAGAACAGCAGGTCGCCGTCGGCGCGCCGGCGCCGGCGCTCGCCGCGTTCGATCTGAACGGCCGGCCCGCGGCGCTCGGTCAATGGCGCGGCAAGCCGGTGTACCTGACCTTTTGGTCTTCTGACTGCGGCGGCTGCGCGCTTGAGATGAAACTGCTGCAAAAACTCTCCGACGCTTACGGCGACCGGCTGGTGGTGGTGGCGGTGAACACCGATCCGCAGCAGACCGATATCACGGCCTTCCTGGGCGCGCTGCACATCCGTTATCCGGTGGTGCGCGACCAGTTGGGCATTACCCGTGAACGATACCAGGTGGTCGGCACGCCGACGTCGTATCTGCTCAGCGCCGGGGGCACCGTGCTGGAGGCATACCAGGGCGTGCGGGGCGAGCCGGCCCTGACCGCGATGTTCCGGGACGCGCAACAGGATAAATCATGAAGACGCTCATGCTGGGATTATTATTGATCTGCGCCAGCGGCACGGCGCTGGCGGATGCCGCGGCCGGGGCGCAAAAGTATGGCCAGGGCTGCGCCGATTGCCATGGGCGCAAGGCCGACCGGGCGGCGTTCGGCAAGGCGCCCCCGCTGATAACGCTGAGCCGCGAACAGCTGGTGAGCGCGCTGACCGACCGGCGTGACGGCAAGATTGCCACCAGCGGCGCGGAACAGCGGGCCAAGACCGGGCTGTCCGACGACGATATCCAGGGACTGGCGGACTATATTCGCTCGCTTAGCCCGCAGGCGGGCGCCGCCGCGCCTAAGGTAGCGAATTGATTTTAGGAATGATCCGCCTGTAATTGTTCGCCAGGGCGTGACATTTATGACTATAGTTAGGATGACGGTCTTTCATTAAAACACGGAGAACAACTATGGCAACGCCGACAGATCCTATCCAACCGCATGAAACTCATGTTGATGATGACGTGCAGTTGCTGTCCGAGACGCTGGAAGAAGTGCTGGCCTATTCCGGCGACAAAGCGGATCAGAAATATGTTGAGCTGAAGACCCGTGCCGAAGCGGCACTGGAAGATGTTAAAAACCGCATCAGCCATGCGTCCGATAATTATTATTACCGGGCCAAACAGGCTGTTTACCGCGCGGACGACTATGTGCAGGAAAATCCCTGGCACGGTGTCGGCATCGGGGCGTCGGTCGGCCTGGTGTTCGGGTTGCTGCTGGCCCGCCGCTGAGGTTTTCCGTTGTATTTGCCCGGCTGGCGGCTCCCTCCAGCCGGTGTTTCACGCCGCGCGCGCGCTTTGATGAACAAGTCATGCTATTCACCACGTCATTAATCATACTTAATTGCGCTAACCTTTCGTATTTGCCGTCGCAAACCGTATAATCCATACTCTTGATTAGGTTTTGGGGTAGGGGTATCTATGCTGATGTTACTCAACTCGGCGCTGCAACAGCGTATTGATGCGGGCATCGCCGACAGGCCCGGCATACAGCAGATCACGCTACCCTGGACCCCCGGCGGCCATGTGCCGATGCTCGACTGGCTGCATGACGCCACGCTTTATCCCCAATTTTACTGGCAGCATCGCGACGGCGCGCAGGAAGCGGCGGCCAGCGGCGGCCTGCTGATCTTCGATCGCCTGAGCAAGGCGCAGGATTTTCTGGCGGCCCATAGCCCGGCCTGGCCGGAACTGCGCCTGTGGGGCATTAATGCCTTCGGTAGTGAAGATGATAACGGCGAGGATGGCGAGGATGAAAATGGCTGCGGCAACGACGATACGCCTGATGACGGCGCCGCCGAGCCGGAAAGCTGCCTGTTCTTGCCGCGCCTGACCTGGGAACGCGATGGGCAATCACACCGGCTGGTGCTGAACCTGGCAAGCGATGCTTCCCTGCGCGATGACGCCGCGCAGTGCCTTGCCTGGCTGCGGCAGGCCGCCCCCGCCATGCCCCTTATGCCCTGGTCGGCGCAGCCGCACGAAGAGGTGCATCAGCCGGAACACGCCTGCTGGCGTGAAATGATATCCCAGGCATTGGCCGCCGTCGGCCAGGGCGCATTAACCAAAGTGGTGCTGGCGCGCCGCACCCGGCTGGGCTTCAGGGGCCATCTTAACCCGCACGCCCTGATGGCGGCCAGCCGGCGGGTCAATCACGACTGCTATCACTATATGCTGGCCTGGTCGGCGCAGAGCTCGTTTTTAGGCTCAAGCCCCGAGCGGCTTTATCTGCGGCGCGGGGAGCGGCTGGATACCGAGGCTTTGGCCGGCACGGTCGCCAGCCAAAGCCCCTCGGCCAACGCCGGGCAACTGGCGCGCTGGCTGATGAACGATGATAAAAACCAGCGTGAAAACCTGCTGGTGGTCGACGATATCTGCCAGCGGCTACAGGCGGCGGTGGACACCTTCGACGTCATGCCGCCGGAAATCGTGCGGCTGCGCACCGTGCAGCATTTGCGCCGCGCCATTACCGCCCGCCTGAACAGCCGGGATGATGCCCGCTGTCTGTCCATGCTGCAGCCCACCGCCGCGGTGGCGGGGTTGCCGCGCGACGCCGCCCGGGCCTTTATCGCCCGCCATGAGCCGTTTGACCGGCAATGGTATGCGGGGTCGGCCGGTTATCTCTCGCGCGAGCGCACGGAATTCTGCGTTTCACTGCGCTGCGCGCTGGTAGAGCGGCAATCGCTTTGGCTTTATGCCGGGGCCGGCATCGTCGAGGGATCGGATGCGGATCGGGAATGGCAGGAAGTGAATAACAAGGCCGCCGGGCTGAGAACCCTGTTTACCGGCGATAAGGCCGCCGCGCCGAATTAAGGGGATCCGTGTCTATATCAATATCCCGCGGCCGAAACGAAATATAATGCCGGAGCCGCTATCGAACGGCATCCGCGCCGCCGGGGTTATCGTCGATAACGCAAGGGTCGCACCGCGTACTGACAGAAGGTTCCATGACTACATCCGTTGTGCCAGACATGTCTTCACAGTTTAACCGGCGCTGGGCCAGGCTATTGCTGGAAACCCTCACCCGCCATGGGGTGGGGCATATTTGCATTGCGCCCGGCTCCCGTTCCACCCCCTTGACCCTGGCGGCGGCGGAACATCCGTCCATCCTGTGCCACACCCATTTCGACGAACGCGGATTGGGGCATCTGGCCCTGGGCCTGGCCAAGGCGACGCGCCGGCCGGTGGCGGTTATCGTCACCTCCGGCACCGCGGCGGCCAATTTGTATCCGGCGGTGATCGAAGCCAGCCTGACCGGGGAGAAGCTTATCATGCTGACCGCCGACCGGCCGCCGGAGCTTATCGACTGCGGCGCCAACCAGGCCATCCGCCAGCCGGGCCTGTTTGCCGGTTTTTCCGCCCAGCGCGTGGATTTGCCGCGTCCGACGCCGGATATCCCGGCGCGCTGGCTGGTTTCCACCCTGGATCGGGCGCTGGCGGATCCGGCGCCGGGCGCGGTGCATATCAACTGCCCGTTCGCCGAACCGCTCTACGGCCCCGACGACAATGGCGACGATGCCTGGTCGCGCACGCTCGGCGACTGGTGGCAAGACGCCTGCCCCTGGCTGCGGCTGCCGCTTCCCGCCGCGCCCGCCGCCCAGCCGGACTGGGCGCGGCAGCGCGCGCGTAAAGGCGTGGTGATTGCCGGGCGCATTCCCTGCGAGCAGGGCGCCCGGCTGGCGGCATGGGCGGCCATGCTCGGCTGGCCGCTGATTGGCGATGTGCTATCGCAAACCGGCCAGCCACTGCCGTATGCCGATCTCTGGCTGGCCCATCCCGACGCGCGACAGGTGCTGAACCAGGCCGAGCTGGTGGTCCAGTTCGGAAGCGGCCTGACCGGTAAACGGTTGCTGCAATGGCAGGAACAGTGCCGGCCGGCGGAGTACTGGCTGGTTGATCCGCTGCCGGGCCGTCTCGATCCGGCCCATCACCGGGGAAGGCGCATCGCGGCCGCCATCGGCCCGTGGCTTGACGATCACCCGCCGCGGGCACAGGCCCCATGGGCGCCTGAACTGGCCGGACTGGCTTCGCTGGCGCGCGACCGCATCCGCGCGGCGCTTGCCGACGGACTGGGCGAGGCCCAGTTAGCCTGCCATCTTGAGAATCTGCTGCCCGAGGGCGGCGCGCTGTTCCTGGGCAATAGCCTGACCATACGACTGGTGGACGCGTTGGCGCAACTGCCGGCGGGTTATCCGGTGTACGGCAACCGCGGCGCCAGCGGCATCGACGGCCTGCTGGCCACCGCCGCCGGGGTGCAGCGCGCCGGCGACCGGCCGCTGCTGGCGCTGGTGGGCGACCTGTCGGCGCTGTACGACCTGAATGCCCTGGCGCTGTTTCGCCACACGACGGCGCCGGTGGTGATCGTGGTTATCAATAATAACGGCGGCCAGATATTTTCATTATTGCCGACGCCGGAAACGGTACGCGAGCAATTTTACGTGATGCCGCAGCAGGTGGATTTTCGCCACGCGGCGGCGCTGTTCGGCCTGGATTACGCGCGGCCGGAAAACGCCGGAGAATTACGCGACTGCGTCAATCTCGCCTGGCGCCGGCCGGGGGGCGGGGCGGCCACCTTGCTGGAGCTGCGGGTCCGGCCCCAGGAGGGCGCGGACGTCTTTCGCCAACTGGTGGCGGGGATGGACAGGCCATGAACCGGAACGTCCCTGTGCCGGATAATGCCGCCGGCACGCGGGCCGTTGCCCTGGAGCAGGGCGCCGGTTGGACGGCGCACAGCCTGCGCCGGGGCGATCCCGGCCGGCCGTGGCTGGTATGGCTGCACGGCCTGCTGGGCAGCGGCGACGATTGGTCGCCGGTATTGCCTTATTTTAGCGACTGGTCCCAGGCCACGCTTAACCTGCCGGGGCATGGCCGCACCCACCGCCCCGGCGCGGCAAATTCCGCGCGGCAAGGCGGCGCGTCGGCGCGCCCGCTGCGCCGCGAACCGGCGGTCGCGGACGGCGTCCCGGTCCAGGCGGCGCCGGCAGCGATGGCCGGCCTGGATTTCGCCGGGGTATCCGCCGGCCTTTCCCATACGCTGGCCGCGTTGGGCATCACCCGCTATATTCTTATCGGTTATTCCCTGGGCGGGCGCATTGCGCTCTACCATGCCTGCTTGGGCCACGGCGCCGCGCGCGCTGACGCAAGCGCGGCCGGCCCGGGAGGTCGGCATGGCGCCGCGGGGCCGGAGGGGCTGCTCGGCCTGTTTGTCGAAGGCGCCCATCCGGGCCTGTCGACCCGGCCCGAACGCGACGATCGCCTGCGCCATGATAGCCATTGGGCGCAGCGCTTTCGCCGCGAGCCGATTGCCGCGGTATTGGAAGACTGGTACCGCCAGCCGGTGTTCGGCGATTTATCCGACGACGCGCGCCGGGCGCTGGTTGCGCTGCGCGCCGCCAACCACGGCCCGGCGGTCGCCGGCATGCTCCAGGCCACGTCGCTGGCGCTTCAGCCCGATCTGGCGGCGCGGTTATCCGCGCTTGAGCTGCCGTTCGGGTATTTATGCGGATCGCAAGACGATAAATTTACCGCCCTGGCCCGCCGGGCGGCGTTTCCCCTGGCTCTGGTGTCCGGCGCCGGTCACAACGCCCACCGGGCCAATCCACCGGACTTTGCCGGTCAACTGCTTACCCTGCTAGCCCCGTTTCATTAAAGGAATGTTTATGCTTAAACCCAGCGAAGACCAGTGGTACGCCCCTATCGATTGGCGCGATTGCAGCGGCGATTTCGAGGACATACGCTACCATAAGTCCACCGACGGCATTGCCCGGATCACCATTAACCGCCCCCAGGTGCGCAACGCGTTCCGGCCGCTGACGGTAAAAGAAATGATCCAGGCCATGGCCGACGCCCGTTACGACGAAGGTATCGGCGTGATTATCCTGACCGGCGAAGGGGATAAGGCATTCTGTTCCGGCGGCGACCAGAAGGTGCGCGGCGACTACGGTGGTTATAAAGACGACAGCGGCGTGCATCATCTTAACGTGCTGGACTTCCAGCGCCAGATCCGCACCTGCCCGAAACCGGTGGTGGCGATGGTGGCGGGTTTCGCCATCGGCGGCGGCCATGTGCTGCATATGATGTGCGATCTGACCCTGGCGGCGGACAATGCGGTATTCGGCCAGACCGGCCCTAAGGTCGGTTCGTTCGACGGCGGCTGGGGCGCGGCCTATATGGCGCGGATCGTCGGCCAGAAAAAAGCCCGGGAAATCTGGTTTCTCTGCCGTCAGTACGATGCGCGGCAGGCGCTGGATATGGGCCTGGTCAATACCGTGGTGCCGTTGGCGGATCTGGAGAAAGAAACCGTGCGCTGGTGCCGGGAAATGCTGCAAAACAGCCCGATGGCGCTGCGCTGCCTGAAGGCGGCGCTGAATGCCGACTGCGACGGCCAGGCGGGGCTACAGGAGCTGGCGGGCAACGCCACCATGCTGTTTTATATGACGGAAGAGGGGCAGGAAGGGCGCAATGCGTTCGTCGAGAAACGCCGGCCCGACTTCAGTAAATTCAAGCGGAACCCCTGATGCGCCGCGCCACGATCTACCGTTATAGCCTGCCGATGGAGGCCGGCGTGGTGCTGCGCAACCAGCGCCTGAAAAGCCGTGACGGCCTGGTGGTGCGCCTGGAGCGCGACGGCCGTTATGGCGAAGGCGAAATCGCGCCGCTGCCGGGTTTCAGCCGCGAAACGCTGGCCGAGGCGGACGCGTCGGCGCAGGCTGCGCTGCGGCGCTGGGTCAACGGCGAAGACCCGCAGGAGGACGGCGGCGAACTGATATTCGCCTCCGCCTCCGCGGACGCGCCGGCGCCGCCGTCGGTGGCTTTCGGCATCAGCATGGCCCTGGCCGAGCTGGAGGGGGTTCTGCCTGACGCCACGCCTTATCGCACCGTGCCCCTATGCACCGGCGATCCCGATATGCTGATCCCTATGCTGGCGGCGCTGCCGGGCAGGAAGATTGCCAAGGTCAAGGTCGGCATGTATGAAGCGATCCGCGATGGCCTGATGGTCAATCTGCTGCTGGACGCGGTGCCGGACCTGCATTTGCGCCTGGATGCCAATCGGGCCTGGACACCGGCCAAGGCCGCGGGCTTTGCCCGCTATCTTAACCCGTCCCATATCGCCCGTATCGATTTTCTGGAAGAACCCTGCGCCACCCCCGCGCAATCACTGGCCTTCGCCCGGGACACCGGCATCGCCATTGCCTGGGACGAAAGCCTGCGCGAGCCGGGGTTCAATCTGTTCGCCCAGCCGGGTGTGGCGGCGGCGGTCATCAAACCCATGCTTACCGGCAGCCTGGCGCTTTGCCGCGCGCGGGTTGCCCAGGCGCACCGGGCGGGAATGGCGGCGGTCATCAGCTCCTCCGTTGAGTCCAGCCTGGGACTGACGCAGCTCGCGCGCCTGGCGGCCTGGCTAACGCCCGAGGTCCAGCCCGGCCTCGATACCCTGATGCTTATGCGCTCGCAGCTGATCCGCCCCTGGCCCGGCAGCCCGCTGCCGTTATTGACCGCCGGGCAATTAGCCCAAACCCGACTGGAGCCGGCTTAACATGAAGAAGCAGCCATGATAACGTTTGCCACCTGGCCCTGGCAGCATTGGGCGCGGCAGACGCCGCACAGTATCGCCCTGCGCGTGGACGACGCCGACTGGAGCTGGCGCAACCTGGTGATGCGCGTGGACCAATTGGCCGCCGACTGGCAGCGGGCGGGCGTCTTTGTGGGCTGCGGGGTGGCGCTGCGGGGTAAAAACAGCCTGGAGCTGCTGCTGGCCTATCTTGCCGCGCTGCAGTGCGGGGCGCGCGTCCTGCCGCTCAATCCGCTGCTGCCGGCGCAACCGCTGGCGGAGCGGCTGGCCACCCTGAACATAGAGTTCGGCTGGTGCGGGCGCGGCTTGCCCTGGCCAGGAAACATCGCGACGTTAACGATAAACGATGCCGCCGTCGCCGTCGCGCCGCACCTGTCATGGCAGGTCAACCGCCTGGCGACCCTGACCCTGACCTCAGGCTCCAGCGGCCTGCCCAAGGCGGCGGCCCACACCTACGCCGCGCACCTGGCCAGCGCCGCGGGCGTGACCCGGTTAATGGCTTTCCAGCACCGCCACCGCTGGCTGCTGTCGCTGCCGCTGTACCACGTTTCCGGCCAGGGTATCGTCTGGCGCGCCCTGGCGGTGGGCGCCACGCTTTCCCTGGCCCCGGACCAGCCGCTTGAACAGGCGCTGGCCGGATGCACCCACGCCTCGCTGGTGCCGACGCAGCTCTGGCGGCTGCTGCAAGACGACCCCGCGCAGCTCAGCCTGCGGGATGTGCTGCTGGGCGGCGCGATGATCCCGCCGGAACTGACGCGCAGGGCGGAAGCGCTCGGCGTGCGCTGCTGGTGCGGCTACGGCCTGACGGAGTTCGCCTCCACCGTCTGCGCCAAGCGCGCCGATGACTCGGGCGGCGTCGGCTTGCCCCTGGAGGGCCGCGAACTGCGGCTGGTGGACGGCGAGGTATGGCTGCGCGGCAGCAGCATGGCGTCGGGCTACTGGCAGCAGGGGCGGCTGATGCGGCTTGCCGATAGCGACGGCTGGTTTCATACCCGCGACGCCGGCCGGTTTGTCGACGGCGAACTGCATATCAGCGGCCGGCTGGATAATGTCTTTTTTTGCGGCGGCGAGGGCGTGCAGCCGGAGGATATCGAACGTATCCTGGGCGCGCACCCCGCCGTGCGCCAGTCGTTCGTGGTACCGGTGGATGACGGGGAATTCGGCCAGCGGCCGGTGGCGGTGCTGGACGCCGACGCGCCCTTTACCGAACTGCGCGCCTGGCTGGAGCCTCAATTGGCGCCATGGCAGCGGCCGGTGGCCTACCTTTCACTGGGCCAGGTGCTGCCCGACCGGCTATCCACCGGCGGCATAAAAATCGCGCGCGGCCAGCTTACCCGTCTGGCGCAGACGCATTTCGCGTTAAATCCCTAAAGAAAGGTTGTGTTTGTCGGTCCGGCTTTCTAAAGTGGCGGTATGAAGATGACAGGAGAGAAGTATGCTTAGGGTAGAAATGCTGTGCACCGGTGACGAAGTGCTGCATGGACAGATTCTCGATACCAATGCGGCTTGGCTTGCGAACTATTTGTTTGAGCAGGGGTTGCCGATGAGTGCGCGCATGACCGTGGGCGATAATCTCTCCGCCCTGGTGGCGGCGCTTACCGAGCGTAGCCTGCGCGCCGATATCATGATTGTCAACGGCGGCCTGGGGCCGACCAGCGACGACCTCAGCGCGCTGGCCGCCGCCACCGCCACCGGCGAGGAGCTGGTTGAGCATCCCGAATGGCTGGCGAAGATCCAGGCCTTTTTTGCCGAGCGCGGCCGGGTGATGGCGCCGAGCAACCGTAAGCAGGCCCAGATCCCCGCCAATGCCGAGATGATCGATAATCCGGTGGGCACCGCCTGCGGTTTTGCCCTGCAGCTCAACCGCTGCCTGATGTTTTTTACACCCGGCGTGCCGTCGGAGTTCAAGGTGATGGTCGAGCAGCAAATCGTGCCGCGCCTGCGCGAGCGGTTTGATCTGCCGGACCCGCCGCTGTGCCTGCGCCTGACCACCTTTGGCCGCGCCGAAAGCGAGCTGGCGAGCCAGCTTGACGACATGACGCTGCCGGAAGAGGTGGTGCTTGGCTACCGATCCTCCATGCCGATTATCGAATTGAAACTGACCGGCCCGGCCCATGAGCGCGACGCTATGGAACTGGCCTGGCAACAGGTCCGCGCGGTGGCCGGTGAAAGCGCCATTTTTGAAGGAACCGAGGATTTGCCGACCCAACTGGCGCAGCGCCTGCGGCAGCGCCCGCTGACCCTGGCGATCGGCGAACGGTTCACCGCCGGCCTGCTGACCTGGCAATGCCAGAGCGCGGGCATGCCGGTGCGCGGCGGCGAGTGGATAGACGCGCCGGGCATCGGCACCGAGGCGGTCTCTTCAGCCGACGGCGCCATAAGCGCCTCGAATCCCGCCCCGGCCGATGGCGAGCAGCCGCTCCTGCGACAGCTGGCGCAACAGGCGCAAGGGCTGGCGCAAAGGCACGGCGCCGATCTGGCGCTGGTGGTGGGCAATATGGAGCAGGATAATATCAGCCTGGCGCTGCACACGCCGGACGGCGGTTACGCGCAAACCGTGGTCTTTGCGGTAAGCATCCAGCGCCACGGCCTGAAAACCCGCCAGGAAATGGTGTCGCTGATGGCGCTGAATATGCTCAGGCGCTGGCTCAACGGCTGGCCGGTCTACGGCGAACACGGCTGGATACGCGTCGCCGAAACCCTGGCGTAAGCGCCGCGGGCGATAATCGGCATAACAGCGGGCCTCCGATCTGAAATGCGCATGACGTTAACGCCGGGATAGGGATACCCCGCTGCAATCCCGTTGGGCGGTTCAAGGCGTGGATTCAATCACGGTTGCGCAGGTGATGCGCACAGCCGCCCAACGAGGTAGTCGACGAAGCAACGCACCCGGGCCGGTGTATGCGCGCCGCCCACGAATACCGCATGGACCTCCTCACCATCGCCGGGGTTAAACGCTTCGAGGATAGGCACGAGCCTGCCTGCCTGGACAGCGTCTTCCACCGTCTCGGCGCAAACACGCGCGATCCCGATCCCTTCGAGGGCCAGCTGGCCTTCCGTATCGCCATTATTCGTTTCCACGCAGCCCTTGATCGGCAATGAATAATCGCGGCCGTCTTTGCGAAACGGCCACGTCGGCGCGGCTCGTTTGAAGTTGAAGCCAATACAATCGTGATGGTAGAGATCCTCCGGAACCGCCGGCGTGCCTCGACGTGCGAGATAGCCCGGAGACGCCACGATGACCTTATGGGTGGCGCCAAGCCGGCGGGCGGTAAGAAGTCCGTCGGGCAGCGGCCCCAGCCGTACCGCAACGTCCGCCTGGCCCGCGGCAATGTCCACGACGGCGTCGGTGGCGATGATTTCCAGCAGGATGCCGGGGTATTGCTGAATGAACTCGCGAAGAAGCGGTACGACGAACATTTTTCCGTACTGAAGCGAAAGGCAGATACGCAGGCGCCCCTTGGGGGAACTCTGATCCGCAATAGACTGCTCGGTTTCCCTCAGATCCGCAATGATCCGCCGGGCGGACGACAGATAAGTCACGCCCTCGGGCGTGAGTATCAGCGAACGCGTGGTTCGCAGCAGCAGGCGAACGCCAAGCCGAGCTTCGATGCGGTCAATGACCCGCGCTATTGAAGAAGGCGCCGCCTTTAGCCGGCGTCCAGCCGCCGAAAAACTACCTTCCTCGGCGACGAGCACGAAGATTTCCAGATCGCCGGCCAGAGCCATAAACACCACCTGTGCGTATAACGCAAAAGAATTGAGCAAATTCATAGCATAGACGAGCGCATTGCGAGCGTCTATCTTTGCATAAGAGTGTGCAATGCATTGAAACCGTGTCGATGCGGTTTGACGATCAACGCTATCTCAATTTTTATGCAACGTACGGCACCCATGAGGAGAAAATGATGGTTTCGCCTTACCAGATAAACATTCCTGAGCAGCGGCTCGCCGCGATCAGGGCAAAAGTCGAAGGGTATGACTGGAATTTGCTTGCGGATGCGGGAGGGTGGTCGGCGGGCGTCGGCATCGGCGACCTCAAACGGCTCGTCGCCTACTGGCGGGACAGCTATAAGTGGCGCGAGGTGGAGCGGCGCATCAACCAGCTCCCCAACTTCACGACGGTGATCGAAGGCGAGCATATCCATTTCGTCCATGTGAAGGGCGACGGGTCCAAGCCCCCCGTGCTCCTCCTCCACGGCTGGCCGGGCTCGTATCTTGAGTTCGAGCGGCTGCTGGCGCCTCTTGCCGCCGATGGGCACGATGTCGTCGTTCCCTCGCTCCCAGGTTTTGCCTTCTCGAACCCCATCACCGGCGTCATCGGGCCATGCCGGTCGGCCGATCTCATGCATGGGCTGATGACGCGCTTGTTCGGCCAGACACGCTACCTCGTCCAGGGCGGCGATTGGGGTGCGCATATCGCCAGCTGGATGGCGTACGCGCGGCCGGACGCAATGCTCGGTTTCCATATCAATATGGTGAGTATCTTCGCCGGGGATAGCGTTCCCACCACGTCCGAGGAAAAGGATTTGTTCTCCCGCCGCGACGCGATCCTCGATTGGGAGACGGGCTATAATCACGAGCAGGAGACGCGCCCGCAGACACTGGGCGTCGCGATGGCCGACAGCCCGGTCGGCGCGGCCGGCTGGATTCTCGAAAAATTTGGTAAATGGTCGGATTTGCCGACGACGGCTGACGGCGGTCCGGACATCTGGAGCAAATACTCGGAAGAGGAATTGCTCACCAATATCATGCTTTATATCGCGACGCCGGCGGCGGTCACGGCAATGTGGATTTACCATGGCAAGCGCCAGGAAGGCGCGGATCGGTTCCCGGCCGGAACCCGCATCCAGGCGCCGATGGGCGTCGCGGCGTTTCCCGATCCCGTCTTTCTGCCGACGCCGCGCTCGTTTGCCGAAAAGACCTACAATATTGTGCACTGGACGGACATGGAGAGGGGCGGCCATTTCGCCGCGCTGGAAGAGCCGGAGCTGATGTTGGCGGACCTGCGCGCCTTCATCGCCAAGGTGTCGGGAACGCAGTGCTAATGAGGTCCGAAATCGCCGTTTGCGAGACGCGCCCCACTTACGGCACAGGGCTTCAATGCCAGGCGCCGTCCCGATCGGATCGGCGCCGCCGCAACGGGGGCAAAACGTCTCGGCCAGCTCCAGATCGGTAGCGTGAGCGTCCTCGTGCGCGCCCATTACCTGCCGCTCTTTTCCCGGCCGGGTTTTTACGACCGCACGCTGCTGGACGCGGTGACAGCCGCAAAATCCTCCGCGTCCACATCATAACCCGACGGTTCCCAGCGAATCGTCAATAGCGCCGCCAGCCCGGCCAGCGGCGCGATGGCAATCACCCAGAATACGCCGGTATTCAGCAATGCCGCCAAGACCGGAAACAGGAACAACGAAACCGTGGAGCTGGCGCGCATCAGCGTCTGGTTGAAACCGACGCCCACGCCGCGTAGCGAGGTCGGATAACTTAACGACGCGAAGGTCATGCTGTGCGAACCGGGGCCGATACCCTGGCCGAACAAAAACAACGCCAGCATGCCGATGGCAAGTCCGGCGTGCAGCCCGTCCGCCGGCCGTCCAATCAGCCCCAGGCCGACCAGCGCCGCCAGTTGGAACGCATAGCCCAGCACCGTCATGTTCCACGCGCCGAAGCGCGGCACCCAGCGCACCGCAATCAGCCCGCCGACAAACGCGAACAGCAGGTTCAGCGCCAGCGACGCCAGGATGGTGGTCAGCATGGACTGCGCCAGGAAACTGCTGATGATAACCGGCAGGCCGAAAGCCACGGCGTTATAGGCAAAAGACGAGGCCACGGCGATAATCGTCGCCAATACGGTGCGCTTGAGGTAAATGCCTTTCAGCAGTTGGCCGTAGTTGCTAAAGCTTGCCCGGCGCGCGGGCGCGGCCGGCGCATGCCGGCCGGCGTTGGCCGCCACCTGGGCGTTAATGCCATAGGAGCGCCGCAGGATGCGCGCGGCGCCGGCCAGATCGCCCTGGTTGGCCGCCCATACCGGCGACTCGCTCATATAACGGCTGCGGATGGCGATGATAAACAAGGCCGGCACCGCGCCGAATCCCAGGATCAGACGCCACAGCCAATCGGTATACCCGGCGGGCAAAACGCCGTAAAGCACCAGCACCAGCAAATATGACACGCTGATGGCGGCATACCAGGTTGGGCACCACATGGCGATGCTGGCCGCTTTATTGCCCCGGCCCCGCAACCGGGAAAATTCCGCCAGGAAGGCCATGGCCACCGGCAAATCGATGCCGACGCCCAGGCCCATGACGAAGCGCGCCCCGGCCAGCACCCATTCATTGGGAGCAAAGGCGCAGGCCAGCGCGGCGATGACAAAAAAGAACATATCCGCCATAAACACCCGGTAGCGGCCTATTTTATCGGTCAGGTAACCGCCGAAAAACGCGCCGACGATAGCGCCGAAGGTGATGGCCGAGGCCACCATGCCGGCGCCGGCGGGCGTCAGGTGAAATTCGCGGGTAATGTCTTTTATTCCAAACGCCAGCGCGCCCAGATCGTAGGCATCAAGAAACACGCCGCCCAGCGCAATGCCGATGATGATCCCGGCATGATTGCGTTGTTGGCTGCCGGCGTTGACCAGGCGGGAGACATCGGCGGCGCTGTTGATGAAAAGCGCATCGCCGGCCGGCGCGTTATCGGCGTCAAGCGTCGCGACGTGGGCGTTAGTCAGGAGTTGAGACATGGATGGCTTGCTTATTAAAGAAAGGTAAAATGTAGGGGCAGCATAACCAGCGCTCGGCCGCAGGGAAAGGCCAAAAAGTTATATCTTAATGCCAAATAACAGGTTGCACGCCGATGGTGCGGCCCCATAAATAATCTGTCCGGCGGGTTCTCCGCCCTGGTCAACACATGTATATCGTTAATGTCGGCCAAGACGTTATAGATCATCAGAAATTGTCTGAGGGATATGTTACCGGTGGCCTCATATTTTCGCGGGGTGCTGTTAGGCACAGCTGATAAGGCGGCGAGCGCGTCGATGGACAGCTTGCGCGCTTTGCGCCTTTTTTTCAGGGTTGGCGGAGCAGTATAATTACAGTTCCAGCTCGATATCCTCAACCGGCAGGCAGCAGCAGGGCAGGATCTCGCCGGGCTGGATAAACGCCAGCGGGGTGTGGTGGTAGCGCACCTGTCCCCGCGCCAGGCGCAGGCGGCAGGCGCCGCAATAACCGGAACGGCACTGGGATTCCACCGGCACCTGATGGGCTTCCAGCGCGTCCAGCAGCGAGCCGTGGCGGCTCTCGCAGGTCAGCCGCGCGCCGTCAAGACGCAGCGTAATCATCGGCAAGGGCGTGGACACGGCGGTTTACAGCTCGAAGTCGCTGAGATCGCCGGCGTTGACCTCGGAGTCAATCTGGCCGACCAGGTACGAGCTGACCTCCACCTCCTGCGGCGCCACCTGGACGTTATCAGACACCAGCCAGGTATTGATCCAGGGGATGGGGTTGGAACGGGTGGCAAATGGCAGCTCAAGGCCCACCGCCTGCATGCGGATATTGGTAATATAATCCACATACTGGCACAGGATATCTTTGTTCAGTCCGATCATCGAGCCGTCGCGAAACAGATAGCTGGCCCACTCTTTTTCCTGCTCCGCCGCCAGTACGAACAGGTCATAGCAATCCTGCTGGCATTCTTTGGCGATCTCGGCCATTTCCGGGTCGTCCTCGCCGGAACGCAGCAGGTTCAGCATATGCTGGGTGCCGGTCAGGTGCAGCGCCTCGTCGCGGGCTATAAGGCGGATGATCTTGGCGTTGCCCTCCATCAGCTCGCGCTCGGCAAAGGCAAAGGAGCAGGCAAAACTGACGTAGAAACGCACCGCCTCCAGGGCGTTGACGCTCATCAGGCACAGATACAGCTTTTTCTTCAGCTCCCGCAGGCTGACCGTCACTTCCCGACCGTTCACCTGATGGGTGCCCACCCCGAGCAGATGGTAATACCCGGTCAGCTCGATCAGATCGTCGTAATAACCCGAGATATCCTTGGCCCGTTTGAGGATCTCCTCATTAGTGACGATATCATCGAACACCAGCGACGGGTCGTTGACGATATTGCGGATAATATGGGTATAGGAGCGTGAATGAATGGTTTCCGAAAAGGCCCAGGTCTCCACCCAGGTCTCCAGTTCGGGAATGGAGATAAGCGGCAGCAGCGCCACGTTGGGGCTGCGTCCCTGGATCGAGTCGAGCAGGGTCTGGTATTTCAGGTTGCTGATGAAAATATGCTTTTCATGCTCCGGCAGCGCCTGGAAATCGATGCGATCGCGAGATACGTCCACTTCTTCGGGCCGCCAGAAGAACGACAGCTGTTTTTCAATCAGTTTTTCGAAGATATCGTATTTTTGCTGGTCGTAACGCGCCACGTTGACATTCTGGCCGAAAAACATCGGCTCGAGCAACTGGTTGTTTTTGTTCTGTGAAAATGTGGTATAGGCCATGGTCTCTCCCGTTACCCACGGACGGCGCCGGCGCCGCCCGCGGCCAGTGTTAAATCTTACAGGCGCCGCTTTCGCAATCATCCGTCTCGGCCGCGGCCTGCATATCTTCCTGCGCGTCTTCCGCGCCATCACGGGTATTTTGGTAATACAGCGTCTTGACGCCGAATTTATACGCGGTCAGCAAATCTTTCAGCAACTGTTTCATCGGCACCTTCCCGGCGGGAAAACGCGACGGATCGTAATTGGTATTGGACGAAATCGCCTGATCGATGAATTTCTGCATCACCCCCACCAGATGCAGGTAACCGTCGTTGTTCGGCATTTCCCACAGCAGCTCATAGGCGTCCTTCAGCCGGTTGGACTCCGGCACCACCTGGCGCAGGATACCGTCCTTGGACGCCTTGATGCTGACATAGCCGCGCGGCGGCTCGATGCCGTTGGTGGCGTTGGAAATCTGCGACGACGTCTCCGAAGGCATCAGCGCCGACAGGGTCGAGTTACGCAGGCCGTGCCGCTGAATATCGGCGCGCAGGGTTTCCCAGTCATAATGCAGCGGCTCGCTGCATATGGCGTCGAGGTCTTTTTTATAGGTGTCGATAGGCAGGATGCCCTGGGAGTAGGTGGTTTCATTAAACCACGGACAGGCCCCGCGTTCTTGCGCCAGCTCGTTGGACGCCTTCAGCAGATAATACTGGATGGCTTCGAAGGTGCGGTGCGTCAGGTTATTGGCGCTGCCGTCGGAATAGCGCACGCCGTTCTTCGCCAGATAATAGGCGTAGTTGATCACCCCCACGCCCAGCGTGCGGCGGCCCATGGCGCCGCGCTGCGCGGCCGGTATCGGGTAGTCCTGGTAATCAAGCAGGGCGTCGAGGGCGCGCACCGCCAGGGTCGCCAGCTCCTGCAGGTCGTCCAGGCTGTCCAGCACGCCCAGGTTGAACGCCGACAGGGTACACAGCGCGATTTCACCGCTTTCGTCGTTAACGTCTTCCAGCGGCTTGGTCGGCAAGGCGATTTCCAGGCACAGGTTGGACTGGCGGATCGGCGCCACGGAAGCGTCGAACGGACTGTGGGTATTGCAATGGTCCACGTGCTGGATATAGATGCGGCCGGTGGAGGCGCGCTCCTGCATCATCAATGAAAACAGATCAACCGCCTTGACGCGCTGCTTGCGGATGCTGTCGTCCCGCTCATAGCGGGTATACAGCCGCTCGAACTCTTCCTGATCGGCAAAAAAGGCGTCGTACAGTCCCGGCACGTCGGAGGGGCTGAACAGGGTGATGTCCTCGCCCTTGACCAGGCGCTGATACATCAGCTTGTTGATCTGGACGCCGTAATCCATATGCCGCACGCGGTTGCCTTCCACCCCGCGGTTATTCTTCAACACCAGCAGGCTTTCCACCTCGAGATGCCACATCGGGTAAAACAGCGTGGCCGCGCCGCCGCGCACGCCGCCCTGGGAGCAGGACTTCACCGCGGTCTGGAAATGTTTATAAAACGGCACGCAGCCGGTATGGAAGGCTTCGCCGCCGCGGATCGGGCTGCCCAGCGCCCGGATACGGCCCGCGTTGATGCCGATGCCGGCGCGCTGGGACACATATTTCACGATGGCGCTGGAGGTGGCGTTAATGGAATCCAGGCTGTCGCCGCATTCAATCAGCACGCATGAGCTGAACTGGCGGGTCGGGGTGCGTACGCCGGACATGATGGGCGTGGGCAGCGAGATCTTGAAGGTGGATATGGCGTCGTAGAACCGCTTGACATAGTCCAGGCGGGTGGCGCGGTCATAGCCGGAGAACAGGCAGGCCGCCACCAGAATATACAGGAACTGCGCGCTTTCGTAGATCTGGCCGCTGACCCGGTTTTGCACCAGGTATTTACCTTCCAGCTGCTTCACCGCCGCGTAGGAAAAATTCATATCGCGCCAGTGGTCGATAAAACCGTCCATGCGCGCAAACTCGTCGGCGCTGTAATCCTCCAGCAGATGGCGGTCGTATTTGCCCATCTCCACCAGCCGGGTCACGTGATCGTAAAGCTTTGGCGGCTCAAACTGGCCGTAGGCTTTTTTACGCAGGTGGAATACCGCCAGGCGGGCGGCCAGGTATTGATAGTCCGGGGCATCGCGGGAGATCAAATCCGCCGCCGCCTTGATAATGGTTTCATGGATATCGGCGGTTTTGATGCCGTCGTAGAACTGGATATGGGATCGCAGCTCGACCTGGGAAACCGAGACGTTTTCCAGGCCTTTCGCCGCCCAGTCGATGACGCGGTGGATTTTGTCGAGGTTGATTTTTTCTTTAGTGCCGTCGCGTTTTGTTACAAGCAGACTCTGGTTCATAAGCCGCAATACCTGTCCGTGTGACCCCGTGCGTTACGCTCGCGCAAACGCGGAAATAGTGTTTTCCTTGGCGGTGAAACACTATATGTAGGGTTTTTCGTTAATTTGATAACAAGATAGTGACAAAACGCACTCATTGCAAGGGACTAAAACACCCGTTTTTGTGGATAACATGGGGGTGAAATGTTAACGGATTCGTTAAAGCGCTATTTCACCGGCGCTTAGCGCATGTCAATCGCGGCGAACAAAAAATTCAAATTGGGATTATTTGGCGTTTTATTAAACGAGGGGTAACGATTTACGCTACCCCCGCCGGTCAAACCGGGCGCCGCGTATGCAACATATAATTTACATCGACGTTGCCGCCAAGGGAAAACCTGTCGCGCAGCGGATTATAATGCAGCCCGATGATATGGCGCTCGCGCAGGGAAGTGCTTTCCAGCCAGGTCATCAATTCCGCCGGCTTGATAAATTTCCTGATGTCATGGGTGCCGCGCGGCACCATGCGCAGCAGGTACTCGGCGCCGACGATGGCCATTAGCCAGGACTTGGGGTTGCGGTTCAGGGTGGAGAAAAACACATCGCCGCCGGGTTTCACCAGCCGGGCGCAGGCGCGCACGATCGAGGCCGGGTCGGGCACGTGCTCCAGCATTTCCATGCAGGTGACCACATCGTAACCCTCCGGGTTGGCGGCGGCGTGATCCTCCACCGTTTGCTGGATGTAATCGATCTTGATACCGGTTTCCAACGCATGCAGCCGCGCCACCGCCAGCGGCTCGGTGCCCATGTCCAGGCCGGTGGCCCGCGCGCCTTCCCGCGCCATGCTTTCCGTCAGGATGCCGCCGCCGCAGCCGACGTCCAGCACGGTTTTGCCGAACAGGCCGCCGGCGCGTCCCAGGATATAGTCCAGGCGCAGCGGATTAATCCGGTGCAACGGCTTGAACTCGCCTTCCAGATCCCACCAACGCGAGGCGACGGCGTCAAATTTGGCAATTTCCTGCTGGTCGACATTGTCGTGGCGCGCCACGTCCCGAGTATTGCTGCTGACTTGCGGATTCATCACGCTCGCTCCCTTATCGCGTTGGTATTTGCGTTCACACAGGTGTTTCCCGGGTTTCATCTCCCCGCCTGCGGCAAGTATACCGCTAACCTCGCAACTGACCAGCGGCATTACCGGGGGAATCGCCGGCGCGCAGGTGCCCGGCCGCCGACTATTTTCCCTGAATCACCGATTTATGGTATACTTTGGCACCTTCAAATCCGGGTAGATGCATCAATTAGTAGAGGGATAGCGGCTGCATGAGCGACCTTGCCAGAGAAATAACACCGGTCAACATCGAAGAAGAGATGAAACGCTCTTATCTGGATTATGCCATGTCCGTCATTATCGGACGTGCGCTGCCGGATGTACGTGATGGACTGAAGCCGGTACACCGCCGCGTTTTATTCGCGATGAGCGTGCTTGGTAATGACTGGAATAAACCTTACAAAAAATCGGCCCGTGTGGTCGGGGACGTTATCGGTAAATATCACCCCCATGGTGATTCCGCGGTCTACGACACCATCGTGCGTATGGCCCAGCCGTTCTCGCTGCGTTACATGCTGGTGGATGGCCAGGGTAACTTCGGTTCCGTCGACGGCGACTCCGCCGCGGCGATGCGTTATACCGAAATCCGCATGTCGAAAATCGCCCATGAATTATTGGCGGACCTCGAAAAAGACACCGTGGACTATGTGCCGAACTACGACGGCACCGAGCAGATCCCCGAGGTCATGCCCACCAAGGTTCCCAACCTGCTGATCAATGGTTCCTCCGGTATCGCGGTCGGCATGGCCACCAATATTCCGCCGCATAACCTCACCGAGGTGATAAACGGCTGCCTGGCGTTTATCGACGATGAAAATATCAGCGTCGAAGGGCTGATGGAACACATTCCGGGGCCGGACTTCCCCACCGCCGCCATTATCAACGGCCGGCGCGGCATTGAAGACGCCTACCGCACCGGACGCGGCAAAATCCTGATCCGCGCCCGCGCGGAAGTGGAAGCGGACGCCAAAAGCGGCCGCGAAACCATTATCGTGCATGAAATTCCCTATCAGGTGAACAAAGCCCGCCTGATCGAGAAGATTGCCGAACTGGTCAAGGACAAACGTATCGAGGGCATTAGCGCCCTGCGCGACGAATCCGATAAAGACGGCATGCGCATCGTGATCGAAATCAAGCGCGACGCGGTGGGCGAGGTGGTGTTGAACAACCTCTACTCGCAGACGCAGCTGCAGGTGTCGTTCGGCATCAATATGGTGGCGCTGCACCAGGGCCAGCCGAAGATCATGGCCCTGAAGGATATCTTGTCCGCCTTTGTGCGCCACCGCCGTGAAGTGGTAACCCGCCGTACCATTTTTGAGCTGCGCAAGGCGCGCGACCGCGCCCATATCCTCGAAGCGCTGGCCGTGGCGCTGGCCAATATCGATCCGATCATCGAGCTAATCCGCAACGCGCAAAGCCCGGCGGAAGCCAAGGCCGGGCTGGTGGCCCGTTCCTGGGAGCTGGGCACCGTGGCGGCGATGCTCGAACGCGCCGGCGACGACGCCGCGCGGCCCGAATGGCTGGAGCCGGAGTACGGCATCCGCGACGGCCGGTATTACCTGACCGAGCAGCAGGCCCAGGCGATCCTGGATTTACGTCTGCAAAAGCTGACCGGCCTGGAGCACGAGAGGCTGCTCGACGAGTATAAAGAGCTGCTGGAACAGATCGCGGAACTGATTATCATCCTGGAAAACCCCGATCGGCTGATGGAAGTGATTCGCGAAGAGCTCAACGCGATGAAGGAACAGTACAACGACGCCCGCCGTACTGAAATCACCGCCAACACCTCCGATATCAACATCGAGGATCTGATCAACCAGGAAGACGTGGTGGTGACCCTGTCCCACCAGGGTTATGTCAAATACCAGCCCTTGACCGACTACGAAGCCCAACGGCGCGGCGGCAAAGGCAAATCGGCGGCGCGCATCAAGGAAGAGGACTTTATCGACCGGCTGCTGGTGGCCAACACCCATGACACCATCCTGCTGTTCTCCAGCCGTGGCCGCCTTTACTGGATGAAGGTGTACCAACTGCCGGAAGCCAGCCGCGGCGCCCGCGGCCGGCCGATCGTCAATCTGCTGCCCCTTGAGCCGAATGAACGCATCACCGCCATCCTGCCGGTGCGGGAATATGAGGAAGGCCGCCACGTGTTTATGGCGACCGCCAGCGGCACGGTGAAAAAGACCGCGCTGACCGAATTCAGCCGACCGCGCAGCGCCGGCATTATCGCCGTCAACCTCAACGAGGGCGATGAGCTGATAGGCGTCGATCTGACCGACGGCCAGAATGAAGTCATGCTGTTTTCCGCCTATGGTAAAGTGGTGCGCTTCCCGGAAGGGCAGGTGCGCTCGATGGGCCGTACCGCCACCGGCGTGCGCGGCATCAATCTGGCCGAGAAGGATCGGGTGGTGTCGCTTATCGTGCCGCGCGGCGACGGGCCGATTTTGACCGTTACCCAGCATGGCTACGGCAAACGCACCGCCCAGGCGGAATACCCCACCAAATCCCGTGCCACCCTCGGGGTGATCTCGATTAAGGTGAGCGAGCGCAACGGCGAGGTGGTCGGCGCGGTGCAGGTGACCGATACCGATCAGATCATGATGATCACCGATGCCGGCACGCTGGTGCGCACCCGGGTGTCCGAAGTCAGCATCGTCGGACGCAATACCCAGGGCGTTACGCTTATCCGCACCGCTGAAAACGAGCATGTGGTCGGGCTGCAGCGCGTGGCCGAGCCGGTTGACGATGAAGAGCTTGACAGCGTCGAAGGTCTGGCCGAAGGTGACGAGATCGAAGACGCCGTTATTGATGACCTCGACGACGAGGATACCGGCGTTGAAGACGATGACCAGGCGAACGGAGACGACGAACCCGACGCCTGATTGCCGCCGCCCGATGCCAGCAGAGCGTCGGGCAGCCAGATCGCCCCGAAAAGCCAGCCGTCGCGCTGGCTTTTTTTATTGGGGGCCGGTAGTGTAACGCCATTCGCTGGCCTCTGATTAAAATATGACCGGAACGTAACTTTTTTGAAATACTTCACATCATTTCGCACAACGGTAAAAATATCCCGCTATCTGTTTCGCACCCTGGCGCTATTGCTTTGGGCGCTGGGCGCCTTGCTGTCGGCTTTTTACATTATCAGCCAACTGCACCAGCGGGAATCCGACCTGCGCCAGGAGTATTACACCAGCTTTGCCCAGGCCCAGGCGTATATCAGCCGGGCCACTTCCATTATTCGGGAAATCAAATATGTGGCGGAGAACCGGCTCAACGCCGGATCGTCGACAATGGAAACGCTTAACGGCGTGTTTGCCGGCAAGACCGGCAAGCCCGACATGCTACCGCTGTATCCCAATACCGACTGTCGCCGCGCCGACGCCGATGCCGATTACCATAATGCCGTTGACTCCCTGAGTTATTTTCTCAGCTACTGGAAAGACAGCTTTTCCGATGCCTACGATCTTAACCGGGTGTTTTATATCAACGGCGAGAACCTCTGCATGGCTGATTTCAACTTTCGCGGCGCGGCGGCATCAATGCCGAAAAGCCTGCAGGAGCAGGTGATTAAATACCGCAACGCGCGGCAAAACGATCGCCAGAACGACCTGTATTGGGTGGTGCCGGGCGCGCGCGGCGGCAGCGGGAATTTTTACCTGCTGACCCCCATTTATATCGCCAATAAGCTACAGGCATTGCTGGGCGTTGAAATGAGCATCCGGCTGGAGGATTTTTCCACCGCCAGCAGCCTGCCTATCGGCATTACCCTGCTGGATGCGGGCAATATGCCGGTGATGTCCCTGTCGGAGGGGGAGCGCAAAGCCTCGGCGCTTAACAATTATCCGTCGCCGGCCAGCTATTACGGTTATACCGATGGCTATAAAAACCTGGTGATGAAAAAAAACCTGGCGCCCTCGTCACTGAGCATTGTTTATTCACTGGCGGTGAACCAGGTGGTGGAAAATTTCAAGCCGCTGATCTTTAACGCCCTGCTGCTCAATGTCCTGTCGGCCACCCTGCTGTTTATGCTGGCATGGTTGTTTGAGCGCCGGATGTTTTCCCCGGCACAGAAAAATGCCCTGCAGCTGGAGGAGAACGAGCAGTTCAATCGTAAAATTGTCGCCTCCGCGCCGGTGGGTATTTGCATCCTGCGCATCAGCGACGGCGCTAACCTGATAAGCAACGAGCTGGCGCATAATTATCTCAGTCTGCTGACCTTTGAGGATCGGCAACGCATTATCCACATCATCTGCGGCCAGCAGGTCAATTTTGTCGATGTGATGACCAGCAATAACAATAACCTGCAAATCAGCTTTGTGCATTCGCGCTATCGCAACGAGAATGTCGCCATCTGCGTGCTGGTGGATATCAGCGCCCGGGTAAGGATGGAGGAGTCCCTGCAGGAAATGGCGGCGGCGGCGGAGCAGACCAGCCAGGCGAAATCAATGTTCCTGGCAACGGTCAGCCATGAATTGCGCACGCCGCTGTACGGGATCATCGGCAATCTGGATTTGATCAAGACCAAGGCGCTGCCCGACGGCGTCGATCGCCTGGTGATGGCGATGGACAACTCTTCCGCGCTGTTGCTCAGTATTATCAGCGATATCCTCGACTTCTCGAAAATAGAATCCGAGCAGTTGAAAATCGAGCCGCGCGGATTTTCCCCACGCGAAGTGGTCAGCCATATTGCCGGCAATTATCTGTCGCTGGTGGTGAAAAAACGTCTGGGCCTCTACTGTTTTATCGACCCCGACGTGCCGCTCAACCTGCGCGGCGACCCGGTGCGCCTGCAGCAGGTATTGTCGAACCTGCTGAACAATGCGATTAAATTTACCCACAGCGGCTGTCTGGTGGTCCGTGTTTATCGCGACGCTGATTACCTGTTGTTCCAGATCCGCGATACCGGGGTGGGCATCCAGCAGCGTGAACTGCTGCGGCTGTTCGACCCCTTTGTGCAACTGGGCAGCGGCGGGCAGCAGCAGTCCCACGGCACCGGGCTGGGGCTGGCTATCTGCGAAAAACTGGTCAACCTGATGGACGGCGATATCGACGTCGAGTCCGAGACCGGGTTGGGCAGCCAGTTTACCATCCGGCTGCCGCTGTACCAGGCAAGCTACGCGCCACAGGTGCTGAGCAGCGACCTGTACGGGCGCGTCTGCTGGCTGCATGTGCGCAACGCGGCCCTGGAGGTCTACCTGACCCGCCTGCTGGGCGCGGAAGGCATGATGGTCAAGCGCCATACCTGGCAGGATATTGACCACGAATCGGTGTTTATCACCGACGACGACGACGCGCCGGCCTGCCGCCCACGCGCCTGGATCCGTTTTATGGTCAACCATATCGGCCCGGCGCAGGAAATGTCGGACGGCGAATGGTGGTTAAGCACCGCCTTCGCGGACGCGCTGCCGCTGCTGCTGCTGAAAATATGCCGCGGCGACCAGGCGACGGCGCAGGCGTTGCCCGCGCCGTCGGCCATGGCGCCGACCGCCGGCGACCTCAATAACGATATCCGCATTCTGGTGGTGGACGATCATCCGATCAACCGCCGGCTGCTGGCGGACCAGCTTGAATCGCTGGGCTATCAGGTGATTACCGCCAACGATGGGGTGGACGCTCTGGGCACACTGCAAAAACAATCGGTGGATATCATCCTTACCGATGTCAATATGCCTAATATGGACGGCTATCAACTGACCCGGCGGTTGCGTGGCCAGGGTGTCCAACTGCCGGTGATCGGCGTGACCGCCAACGCCCTGGCGGAGGAAAAACAACGCTGCCTGGATGCTGGCATGGACAGCTGTTTGTCCAAACCGGTAACCTTAAGCGTGCTGCAGCCGGCACTGGCGCATTTCAGCCAGCAGACCCGCCAGCAATCCCCGGCCGATGCCGGTTGAATATTCGGGGACAGGTTGTGGGGGGAAGGCTATCCGATGGACGGCGCAACGCGCCGCCCATCGCCTGGGAAGGGGGTTATTCTTTGTCCACCGGCGCCATGCTGACCGACGACAGGTAGTTGAGCAGCGCGATGTCATTTTCCACGCCCAGTTTCAGCATGGCTGATTTTTTCTGGCTGCTGATGGTCTTGATACTGCGATTGAGCTTTTTAGCGATTTCCGTGACCAGAAACCCTTCGGCGAACAGCCGCAGCACTTCGCTTTCTTTCGGGGACAGCCGCTTATCGCCATATCCGCCGGCGCTGATGCGCTCCAGCAGTTTAGCCACGCTGTCCGGGGTATATTTTTTTCCCTTTTGCAAGGAGGCCAGCGCCTTGGGCAGGTCGGTGGGCGCCCCCTGCTTGAGGACGATACCGTCGATATCCAGTTCCAGCACCGCGCTTAATATGGCCGGGTTGTTATTCATGGTCAGCACGATAATCGCCAGGTGGGGATAGTGGCGCTTGATATATTTGATGAGGGTAATGCCGTCGCCGTATTTCTCGCCGGGCATGGAGAGATCGGTGACCAGAACGTTGGCATCCAGTTTGCTCAGGCTGTTGATTAAGGAGGTGGAGTCTTCGAATTCACCGACAACTTTGACCCACTCAATGGATTCCAGGGATTTGCGGATGCCGAACAGGACGATCGGATGGTCATCGGCAATGATGACGTTCAGATTATTCATAATGTTGACTACCTTGCATGCTGTAGCAGTTTAATAACAAAAGCATCAATTTGGTGGATATCGTTGCCGATTTTAGTTTTATCATTTTGGATAGCAGCTTGTTTTATATGTTGTTCCAGGGTTTCACACAACAGCTTGCCCGAAACCAGGTTCAGCATGGCAAAGACGCCTTTGAGGCGGTGCGCGGTCTGGGCCAGAGCGCTCAGGTCGCCGCTCTCGGCTTCAGTATACAGCCTCTTGACGTCATCGGGTACTGTATCGGCAAATAGCGCGAAATAGTCGCTGGAATAGAGCTGATCCAGCGCCGCATTTTCCTCGGCCGGGGCCTCGATTTCCGCGTCCCGGCAGGTATCCGTCTGGGCCAGCCTCAGTTCCATCAACTGTAGCAGCGCCTCAAGCAACGGGCCGCTCAGATTATAATTAACCCGCAGACGATACGGCGAGAGATGGGCGATCGCCGGTTCGGCGCCGTGCAGCAATAGGGCGAAATCCTCCAGGCGATTGCTATCGTCGGTCAGCAACAGGTCATGCTCCTGGACCAGATGATGCTCATCGGGATACAGGCATTCCGCTCCCCACTGGGTCAGCATGGCATTGACAATGCTGCGCGCTTCCTCATTGGCGATATCCAGCAGCGCCAGCGTGCCGTCCAGGATTTTTTCCGGCTCCTCCCCGGCGTCGCCGCTTGCCGCCGGCGGCAGCTGTAGCCTGACCCGATAACGGGTGCCGATGCCGGCTTTACTATGGATATCCAGGCTGCCGCCCAGCTGTTTACACAGCCTCGAGCACAGGAACCAGGCCAGGGCCGACCCGCGCTGGTAATGATCTTCCTGCGCGCGGCTGACGAACGGCTGGTGCAGGTTCGCCAGTTCCTCCGGGCTGATGCCGCTGCCGGTATCGCTGATGGTGCACAGAAGTATATCGGAACGGGACGGATCCTGATCGATGGATAAGACGATTTTGCCGTACTGGGTACTGATAATGCTATAGTCCAGCAACAGTGAAATGATTTTTTTCACCGCCAGCGCGTCGCCCGTGTGTCTCAGGTTTAACGGCAAGTGATAGTGATGATACAGGCTCAGGCCTTTTTGCCGCACGGCCGGCAAACGCGCCACCAATAAGGCGTCGATAAGTTCCGGCAGCGAAAAGTCAACGAGAGACGGCTGCCAGTCCTGAATTTCCAGCGCCGTCAGCAGGCGCAGGTTATCAAACAGCGCCGCCAGACGAGTAGACTCGCTTTTCAGGTCCGCCAGGCAGCGTGCGCGATCGTCGTCGGTCACGGCGTGCAGCAGGGCATCGGTTAATTGGTTAATCATCAGCAACGGCCGGCTTAACTCATCCTGGAAATTGGTGAGAATGGCGCGCCGGGCCTGATGGTTTTTCGCCAGCTCCTGCTGCGCCTGCTGCAGTCTTTTGTTCACCAGCACCTCTTTATCATGATCCAGCAACTGGAACAGATAGGTTTCCGGGGAAAGCTGGCTTTTGAACATGCGGATTTCGTACACTTCGTTATTGACCGTCGCCTGGATAACACCCTGGTGGCTTTCAGCCAGGTTGGCGATTTTTTGCAGGCTGAGGTGGGGCAGCAGGTGATCGCCAATCTTGTTGCTGGCGACCAGGCTGTTATCGCTGAAATTGTACACCAGCAGCCCCAAGGGCAGGTTGGCTATCACTTCCTCGCTCAGGATGCGGTGGGATTTCAGCGCCTGCGCCATATTCTCGCGCGGCCGCAGGAAATGCTGGCGCACCAGGTAAATTCCCAGCAGCGAAAGCGCAATCATCAGCAGGTCGATGGCAACCGGCCAGATATTGCTGCGCAGCAGATCCACGGTCAGGTTGCCCAGCGGCACGTGGTACACCAGATTCAGCGGGGCATTGGCGAACCGGGCGCTGATGGCAAGCGCCGATCCGGTTATCACGCTGGTCACCGGCTGCGCGTTATCCCGCTCGTCGTCCGCGTCGCCGTCAGGCCCGTCGGCGGCGACCAGAGAGAAATTGGCGCGCGCCATGTTAAGCGGGATGAGATCGTTTACCGGCAGGTCAAAGGCGACGATGGTGGCCAGATGCCCCGGCTGGTTGATGATAATCCGCTGGGTAAAGTAGTAGTCGTTTTGGAAACGATATTTGCGCAGCGGCGAAAAGCTTTCGCGTTCGTCCAGGATATTGGCCTGTTGCAGCATTTCCGTCCGGCGGGATTTTACCAGGACGCTGATATTGCTGTCCTCGAAACGCGGCGCAATATCGCGCAGCGGCTGTGTGGAAATCAGGGTCAGGCTGTTGTCGACGCCGTTGAGATAAAATAAGGAGTAATTGTTGTTCTCCGCGCCCCACAGGATATCCAGGTACTGCGACATCCTCACCGCCGTGGCCAGGGTGGCGCTTTCATGAGCGCCGAAGATCAGGCCGTCGGTTTTTTTATGGTTCTTTTCGATGAAGTACACATCGGGACGCAAACGCGTTTCGTGGATATCCCCAAGCGGAAGGGCGGCCGCGCCGCCGCCGGATGATTCATCGTATAAGCGATCGGCGACGAAACGATAGGTATCGATACGTTTTTGCAGCGCCAGGGTAAGGGTGGACATGCTGTGTTTTTTTTCAACGATATACGCGTTGATGGTATGAAAACCAAACAGCCATAACGACAGCAGCAATAATAAAATAAACACCAGCAGACCGCGGGTCAACGCGGCCGAGGTCAGGGTCAGGTTCTTAATTTGCATGTGTGTTTTTTATCACCGGCTTTCTTTAGCGGGTCACCCGGCGCGCGCTCAGGGTGACCACCAGAAGTAACAATGCGACGCAGCCGAACGCGGCGAACAGGCTGGTCAAATGGGCAATAAAGCCAATCAGCGCCGGGCCGGCCAGGATACCGGCGTAACCAACGCCGGAAATGGCCGCCAGCGCAAGGTTCGGCGGCATATCCGTTTGCCGGCCCACGACGCTGAACAGCAGGGGAACCAGGTTGGAGGCGCCCAGTCCCACCAGCATGAAACCCAGCAGCGTCACCAGCGGCTGGTCGACGAAAATGGCCAGCCACAGGCCGGCCGAGGCGCACAGGCTACCGGCCGCCAGGGTGCGATAGCGGCCGATGGCGTTAATCAGCCGGTCGCCGTTCAGGCGGCCGAAGGTCATGGCAATGGAAAACAACACATATCCCAGGCCGCCCCTGGCGCTGTCGACGCCGCGCTCGACGGTCAGGAACAGGGCGCTCCAGTCAAGCATGGCGCCTTCCGCCAGGAACAGGATAAAGCATAGCAGCCCGATAAACATGACCTTGCCGCGCGGGCGCACGAACAACGGGCCGGGATCGTTTTCCGGCGGTTGGGACAGCAGATCGCCGGCCGCGTACAACAGCAAGATCGCCATCAGCAGAACGGCGGCGGCGGTCGACCAGAACGGCGTACAGCCAAGCCACAGCAGGATGCTGACCAAACCGGCGCCGGTTATGCCGCCGATGCTGAAAAACCCGTGAAATCCCGACATCATGGCCCGGCCGCCGGCTTTTTCCACCGTCACCGCCTGTATATTCATGCTGATGTCCATGGCGCCGAGCGCCATGCCGAACAGCAGCAGCGACGCGCCAAGCGATACCGGGGCGGGCGCCAGCGCCAGCGCCGGCAGCGTCAGGCAAAGCAGCAGGCCGGCGCCGCAAATCACCCGCCGGCAGCCAAGCCTGGCGGCCAGCGGCGCCGCCAGCGGCATGGCCAGCAGCGAACCGATGCCCAGGCACAGCAGTAGCATGCCGAGGGCGGCGTCATCAATATCCAGACGCTGTTTGGCAAAGGGCACCAGCGGCGCCCAGGCCGACATGCCGAAGCCGGCGATAAAAAAAACGATACGGGTGGCGATGCGTACCGGCAGGCCGGTGTGCTGGTGCGTACTGCAAGTCGTGGTCATTGAGCTTCCCGGATATCCCGCCTGGCCTATACCCGTCCACTTCAAGCCGCAGGTGCGTTGGCCGCGCCCGCTCACCCCGGTCACATAGTAATCTATGCTGCCGGGGTGAGCGGGCGTGCCGCCTTCCTGCAACTCGAAGCATGGCGGGTTTGAAATAATAAAAAACCGTCATAAGCGTTATACAGGGCCATCGCCGCCGCCCCGTCGCTCAAGCCATAATGCTATCATCCGCACAATGTATTCCTGCTGCGCTTCGTCCAATGCCCGTCCCCTGGCGATGCCGTGCCATTTTTCCAGGCATCCCCGGCAGCAGGTGGCGGTGGCGTGCTGGGCGACAAACACCGGATGGCCGCGCCAGGGCGTCTGTTTACCGTCTTTGGCCGGCAGCGCCGGCGCCAGCCGGGCGCTGATAAATTCCCGCGCATGGCCAAGCACCACCGCCGTGCCTTTGTTACGCAGATAGGCCAGGTCTTTTTCATTGAGCCGGAACCCGGACCGGAAAGCGGACCGCTGCAAGCGATGCCAAACGATGTCGAGATCCTGGTATTGCGGCATGTGGTCTCCTGCTGCCCATCGGCGCTACCCTAGACGGTCATTCGTCGTCAGTCATTGCCCGGAAAATGACGGCATAAAGTGTAGCATGTTAAGCACCGGATAACGAATTGCGCTGTGCCCGGCGGGGTTATCCCGGGGCCGGATCGACGCGCGCTGCGGGGAAAAATAAATCGCTTTTAATGTGATCACTATCGTATTTTAATATATTCATTTTTTTAATGTAATAAACAAATAACCCGTCGCCCCTTTATTAAGCTGATGTTTATAAATAGACATTTTGCCGTAAATAGCGATTTCAGGCCGCGGTGTTTTATTTTCTAACATTTATTAATGAATATTAATATTTTTACTACCCGCAAAAAAAAGCCGGTCATGGAACCGGCGAGGGAAAACACATCAATGATGAGAGTAACAATGAAAATTAATGATGATAGTATCATTAATAATAATGCAAAAAAAAACCGCGTTTTGCCACAAAGTGCTATATAGACTATTAATTTTTATCTTATTGAATTTAATGATAAAAAAATAAATGCTCGGCTAAATGACCGTTGCCTCCTTGCCGCGGTGCCGATAATTGAATTTTGATTAAGTTCACCAGCGGCAACATGTTTAAATATAAGCTTTGCATTTTGAAACATTGTAAGCTACTTGGTATCATTTTACCGCTAGTATAAAATTGCAATTAACGCAAAATGAAATGGTTTATCGCTGCTTAATATCTCTTTTAAGCACCTCAAACAAGGGTGGCCAAAGATAATAACTATTCGAGGATAAAAGAATGAAACTTTACGTTCTGTCCCTACTTCCTGCCTTAATGGTCGCCGCGTCGGCCGGCGCGGCGGAAATCTACAATAAAGACGGCAATAAACTCGATTTTTACGGATCGCTCCATGGCTTGCACTATTTTTCCGATAATGATGGCAGCGATGGCGACAAGACCTACACCCGTCTTGGCTTTAAGGGCGAAACCCAGATCAACGATCGGCTCACCGGCTACGGCCAGTGGGAATATGAAATCAAGGCCAACAACAGCGAGGGTAGCGATGCCGAGGACGGAAACCATACCCGCTATGGTTTCGCCGGCTTGAAATTCGACGACGCCGGCTCCTTTGACTACGGCCGCAACAACGGAGTGCTCTACGATGTTGCCGCTTTCACCGATATGCAGCCCGAGTTCGACGGATCCACCTATGGCGCCGACCAATTTTTATTCCAGCGTACCAGCGGCGTGGCGACCTATCGTAATGAAAACTTCTTTGGCCTGGTGGATGGGTTAAAATTCGCGCTGCAGTATCAGGGCAAGAACGGCTCTCCTGAAGAATCCGGCAACGGGCGCGACGTGTTGGGACAAAACGGCGAAGGCTACGGCATGTCCTTAAGCTACGATCTCGGTATGGGCGTCAGCGCGGCGGGCGCATTCTTTAACTCCAAACGCACCGACGATCAAAACGGCGCCCGCACCTATGAGAACATCATGGGACACGGCGACCGGGCGGAAGGGTATTCCGGCGGGTTGAAATACGATGCCAACCAGGTTTACGTGGCGGTCATGTTTACCCAATCCTATAACGCCGCGCCGTTCGGCTCCAGTAACTCCACCCTTTACGGTTACGCCAATAAAGCGCAAAGCTTTGAAGCGTACGCGGACTACAAGTTCGACTTCGGCCTGGTGCCGTTTGTCGGTTATAACCAGACCCATGGCAAGGATCTGGGCACCGGTGGCGACGGCAATACTTACCAAGGCGAGAATTTGGTGAAATTTGTCGATTTAGGCACCAGTTATTACTTCAATAAAAATCTTTCCACCTATGTGGATTATAAAATCAACCTGCTGGACGACAACCGGTTTACCGATGCCGCCGGGATCAATACCGATGACGTGGTGGCGGTAGGCCTGGTTTATCAGTTCTGACAATCAACACGGGAGAGGGTTGCGCATAACCTCTTCCGTTTTTTGCCCGTTTCATCCCGCCCGCATGATTAAACCTAAATTAAACAACTTAAGATAAACAGGCTAATAATAGCTTTGCAGCAAAGGAATTTACCTATCAACAATACTCTTGTAATTAATTTAGATTTCCCAATCGATCGCTAATCTCAAATAAGATATATATTTTTAACTATATGATTTTTAACTATTATAAAATAAATCCTCGCTTTATCGATCGCCTTTGCTTCAGGTAAAAATAAACCTAACCCTATTTAACCTTTATTTAATTTGCTGCTTTAATATCCAATTCTGTCAGTTGAATAGCAAAATCCGGTTAGGTATTATCGCGACTCTTGGCAAACGTCATTTTTTTGCGGGCTATTCTGCCTGCTGGACATTTTTTGGTGCAACTGGCAGTGGCGTAATAATTTATACACAGAGGAAATTATAATGAAACTACATCTTAAATATTCCCTGATACCGGCATTGGTTTTTACCGCCGGCGGGGCATACGCGGCTGAGATCTACAATAAGGAAGGCCACAAGCTGGAGTTAAACGGTACCTTGGCGGGAGTGCATTATTTCAAGAGTGACAATTCAAACTCCGATCAATCCTATATGCGCCTCGGCTTTCTGGGTGAAACGCAAATCAACAGTCAACTGACCGGTTATGCCCAGTGGCAGCATCAGGCGCAGCTGGACAGGGGCGAAAAGGACGAGGCCCGTGAAAGCACCACGCGTTTGGGCTTCGTCGGGCTAAAGTTCGCTCACTACGGCTCCTTTGATTATGGCCGTAACTGGGGCGTTCTCTATGATGTGCTCTCCTATACCGACAAACTGCCAGAGTTCGGCGGCGATGCCTTCGGGGTGGACGACTACATGTCCCAGCGGGCGAGTAACCTGGCCACCTATCGCAATAAAGGCTTTTTCGGCCTGGTGGATGGTCTGGACGTGGCGCTGCAGTACCAGGGGGTCAACACGCCGGGCAAAAAGGACAGCAAGGGCCGCGCTGACCACGCGGCCAACGGCAGCGGGTACGGCATGTCGATTGAATATGACCTGGGCCGGGGTTTTAAAGCCGCGGGCGCGTTCAGCAGCTCTGGCCGCAGCGACGGCCAGAAAAAAATGGAATACGGCAGCGGCGACGGCAGGGTTAACGCCTATTCGGGGGCGCTAAAATATAGCGACAAAAACCTGTATCTGGCGATGATGTATACCCAAAGCTACAATCTGGCGCAGTTTGGTGACTTCAAGAAAAGCGAAAGCGACAAGATCAGCGGATTTGCCCATAAGGCGCAAACCCTGGAAATGGTGGCGCAGTATCTGTTTGATTTCAGCCTGACCCCGTCACTGGCCTACATCCAGACCATGGCCAGCGATATAGAGAAATACGGCCGCCAGGATTTGAGAAAATATATCGATATTGGCGCCGCCTATAATTTCAATAAAAACATGGCGGCCCATATCGATTACAAAATCAACCTGCTGTCTGGCAATACCTTTACCGACCGCGCGCAGATCAAACGGGATAATACCGCGGCGGTGGGGTTGACGTATCAGTTCTGACCGGGAGTCATAACGCCGGCGGCAGGGCGGCGGGTTGCCGTTTTGCCCGCCTTCCGCCGGGCGGGACATCGCCTCCCCACCTGATGCCGGGCTAGCGGTGCCGCGAGCGAATCAGCGATTTTTTGCGGGTTTCTTTAACCGCCATAACCAACGAAAATACTGCGATGCCGAGCAATACGGCGATGAGAATCAAGTTCTGCATTGTCTTTGCCCTCATTCAGACGTAAAAAAAGCGACTTTATCGGAATCCATTCAGGCCGGCTATCGGAGCATTCTGTTTAATGGCTGAAAAAACAACGACAAGATTGAAGCGCATCCACTATTCTACAAAGGTGGCGCGGTTGGCTCCCTATCGTCAACCCATGTCCGCCCGCACCCTCCGGGGAATCGGTTTTCAGTTGCCCCATCATGGCTTAAGGGAAATGATTTATGAGATTATCTGCGTTATTCCGTTGTGCGGCGCTCGGCGCGGCCGTCGTGCTGGCGGCGTCAATCCCCGCCTTTACCGCCCAGGCGGCTCCCGCGCCCGCCAAGGTGACCTTTGTCCAGGAGTGGCCGGTGGCGGACGGCTTTTGGATCCCCTGGACGCTGGGAAAGGCCAAGGGCTTTTATCTTGAGGAAGGGATCGATCTGAATATCGTTGCGCCGCCGACGGTTGCCGATACCATGAAATTCCTCGGCACCGGCCGCGCCGACGTGGCGTTTACCACGGTGATGGATATCATTTTCGCCAAGGAGCAGGGCGCTCCGGTCATCGCCATCGGCCGTTACGGCAGCGGCAATAACTGGGGGATTTTTACCCCGCAGGGCAAGCCGGTGAGCGTCGCCGGACTCAAGGGAAAAAAAATCGGCATTTATAATGACGCCTGGACCAAGGCGCAGCTGTCGCTGGTGTTGAAAAGCGCCGGTTTGACCCTTGACGACGTGCAGACGGTCGCCGCCGCGGATGATACCGTACCGCTGCTGCTGCAAAATCGGGTGGATGCCACCACCGGCATTACCAACGCCGAAGGAACGGAAATTGCCGTCACCACCGGGAAAAAACCGGAATACCTGGCGGCCACGGCGCACGGTGTGCCCGATACGCCGATCTTCATGTTTGCCGGCAACCAGCAGTGGCTAACTAAAAATCCTCAGCTGGCCAAGGCCTTTATGCGCGCCACCGCCAAAAGCATCCGCTATGCCATCGAGCACCCTGACGAAGGCACCGCGGCCTTTGCCGCCCAATACAGCAAAGCCTACGATCCCGCCTTTGTGAAACAGCAGTGGCAGGATACCATGGCGATACTGGGCACGCCGGGCAAGGATCAGCTCAGGCTTGACGACAGCGCATGGAGCGCTTTGCTGAGCGCCATTACGGACGTTGGCATCGTTAAGCAAACGCTTCCCGCCGCCCAGTACTACACCAACGACTACCTGCCGCAGGAATAGGCCGGCCGGGGTCAGTCCCATTCGGCGGTTTTCGCCAGCGCCCGCTCTATGCGCTCCGTGCCCAGCGCAAAAGGCAGCCGCGCGGCGTTATCCGCCGAAATTTTCACCCCCAGCGCGATTTGCTTAATCCGCTGTTCAACCGACTCGGTGACGCCAAGCCGACGCAGGGTGAGCGGTGTCGAGAACGACGTCAACAGCCGTATCAAATGAGTCTGCGCCTGGGGTCCGTCCGGCCGGTCATCGTCCAGATTGGACTGCACCACCAGCCCGAAGCCCACCAGTTCGCCATGCAAAAAGCCACTGTGCAGATCGGCATGATAGGTCATGCTGTTATGCACGGCGTGCGCTACGCCGATGCGCGGGAATTCATCTCGCATGCTGTTGGCCATGCCGGCCAGGGCTATAACCGCGTCCAGCACCCTGGCCAGCACCGGCGTGGCAAGGCCGGCCTCGTTATCGGCCAGCGCCCGCGCGCCCGACTGTTCAAAAATATCCAGCGCCAGTTTTGCCGCCTGCGCCTTAAGCACCAGCGACAGGCTGCTGTCGTCCCGGCGCAGGTAAGGCTCGAACTCATACCACTTGGCCAGCGCGTCCACGATGCCGGCCTTCAGGTAACGCACCGGCGTGGCGGCGATAATCTCGCTGTCCACCAGTACCCATTCCGGGGTGCGTTGCAACGGCATGGAGTTCAGATGACCGCCGGCCTCGGTGTATAACACCGAAATAGGCGACCAGGCGGCGCAGGTGGCGGCAATGGTGGGCACGGTGATAAGCGGCAACTGCCCGCAGGATTCGGCGATGCCTTTGGCCGTATCCAGCACTTTGCCGCCGCCGATGCCGATAACCAGCCTGATGTCCTGGGCCTGCGCCTGGGCGCTGAAGGCGGCAATGGTGGCGCGGGTGCATTCCCCTGCTAAAAAATAGCGCTGGAAACCGATGCCGTGGGCGCTGAAACTGGCCTCCAGGGCCGGCTGCGTCGCCTGCCAGGCGCGGGGGCTGGTAATAATCATCACCCGTTCGCGCGTTATGGGCGCGACATAGTCGCCAATGCGTTTAATCAGTCCCGCCTCGTTAAGGTAATTCTGGGGTGCTTTAACCACAATCACGATATGTCTCTCCTATCCAGCCGACCCGGCCGGTGTGGGTATATAGGGTGGATGCCCCGCGCTATTTCTGCATGCCCCAACGCTTGACGGTGACGCGCTCGAGGGTGGTGAAAATCAGGCCTTCCACCAGTAAGCCGATAATGATCACCGAAATCAGCCCGGCAAAAACCCGATCGGTGAAGAGTTCGTTGCGGTTCTGGAAAATATACCAGCCCAGGCCTCCCTTGCCGCTCGACGCGCCAAACACCAGCTCGGCGGCAATGAGGGTGCGCCAGGCAAAGGCCCAGCCGATTTTCAGCCCCGACAGGATCGAGGGCAGGGCGGCGGGGATCAGAATATGCCAGACGTACCTGAGGCCGCGCAGTCCGTAATTGCGGCCGGTCATGCGCAGCGTGTCGGAAACGCCGAGAAAACCGGTATAGGTATTCACCGCCATCGGCCACATTACCGAATGCGCCAGCACAAAAATCAGGCTGTTTTCCCCCAGGCCGAACCACAGCAGGGCCAGCGGCAGCAGGGCGATGGCGGGCAGGGGATTAAACATCGAGGTCAGGGTGCTTAATATATCCCGTCCCAGACGGGTCGACACCGCCAGCGAGCTTAACGCCAACGCCAGCACGGTGCCGATGGCGTAGCCTTTGACCAGGGTTCCCAGCGACAGGCTAATCTTGGTCGGCAGTTCGCCGCTGGCCATATCCTGGGCAAAAGCGGTAAAGGTCTGGATAAAGCCGGGCAACAGCAGATCGTTGTTTTGCCAACGGGCGGCGGTTTCCCACAGCGCTATCAGCACCAGCAGAATGGCCGACTTGCGCAACCAGGCGAGGTTCCACAGCCGGGTGGTCCAGGGCAGCGGCGTTGCCAGGCTTTGTTCGGCAATCGGCGGCAGATCCAGCTGATACTCGGGCCGTATCGGGGGATTTTTAGTCATGGTCTATATTCCTGGCAGGGTAGCGGGGGTCAACCGGGTTCATCGCGCGCCGCCGACCACTTTAAACCGTGGTTTGGCCGCGATGTCGCGATGGGCCGCCTGCGGATCGCTGAACAACAGGTCGTGGATGCGCAGCGCGGCCTGCTGGAACTCGCCGCCGCCAAAATCGTTAATGCCGAACTGGTGGCTGTTCATCTCGGCGCGCACCCGTCCGGGATGGGGGGACAGCAGCAGAATGCGGCTACCGACCACCAGCGCTTCCTCGATGGAATGGGTAACAAACAGCAGGGTAAAACGGACCTCCTCCCACAGCGCCAGCAGCTCCTCCTGCATTTTGCGCCGGGTCAGGGCATCGAGGGCGGCGAAGGGTTCGTCCATCAACAGTACCTTCGGCTCCATCGCCAGCGCCCGCGCAATGGCCACCCGCTGCTTCATGCCGCCCGACAGGGTATGGGGATAGGCATCGGCAAACGCCGTCAGTCCCACTTTGTCGATAAAATAGCGGGCGCGGTCGCGCGCCTCGGGACGACGCGCCTTGCCGCTCGCCAGCAGCGGGAACATCACGTTTTCCAGCACGGTTTTCCACGGCGGCAGCTGATCGAACTCCTGAAACACCATCAGCCGGTCGGGACCGGGTTGCGTGACGCGCTCGCCGTCGAGCAGGATACTGCCGCTGACCGCCGGCATAAATCCGCCGACGGCCTTCAGCAGGCTCGATTTGCCGCAGCCCGACGGCCCGAGCAGCACAAAGCGGTCGGCCGGGAAGACATCAAAACTGACATCATGGGTGGCGCGCACCACGCGCTGGCGCGTGCGGTATTCCAGATTTAATGCGCCAACCCGTAACAGCGGCGCGTTATCCGCGGCCTGCTGAATATGTAATGTCATGGCAGGATTTCCTTTTAATCGCAAGCCCGGACTCAACTGCCGGGCAGGGCGTAGGCTTCGGGGAAGAAATAGTCTTTCCACGAAGCGGCGCTGTTTTTCAGAATGCCCAGTTCATGCAGTTTCTCCGCGTAAACAAAGGTTTTCTGCGGCGCGATGGTAAAATCGTTTTCCGGATCGTTGACGATTTTCTCGATGAGCTCAAGCGGCAGATGGGACTGTTCCACGCGGATATAGGTTTTGGCCGCCGCGTTTTTATCGGCTTTGATGATCTGCTCCGCCTCGGCCAGGGCGTCAAAAAACGCCTTGTAGGTTTTCGGGTTTTCGTCATGGAATTTTTCGGTGGCGTACAGCAGGTTAAAGGTGCCTTTGCCGCCCAGCACATCATAGGAACTCAGGATCTTGTGAATATTGGCATGTTCCAGCGCCTGGTACTGAAACGGCGGACTGGAAAAATGGGCGGTAATTTCCGCGCCGCCCGAAATAAGCGCGCTGGTCGCATCGGGGTGGGGCAGGCTCAGGGTTATGCTGTCGTATTTCTTATATTCCGCGTTGCCGAACAGGCGCGCGGTCTCGATTTGCAGGGTGCGGGATTGAAAACCCACCCCGGCGGCGGGGACGGCTATCCGGTCTTTATCGCTCAGGTCGCTGACGCTTTTCACCGCCGGATTATTGCTCAGCAGGTAATTGGGCATGGATCCGAGGGCGGCCACCGCCTTGACGTTTTGCTTACCGCGGGTGCGATCCCACACGGTCAGCGCCGGCGGCACCCCGGCGGAGGCGACGTCAAGCGCGCCGGTGAGCAAGGCTTCGTTCATCGCGGTGGCGCCGGAGATGCTGTGCCAGTCTACTTTGATATCCAGGCCCTGTTCCTTGCCGTGTTTTTCAATCAGCTTTTGATCGCGCACCACATCCAGGATCAGATAGCCGATGCCGAACTGCTGCGCGATGCTGATGGTGCCCTCGGCCCGCGCCGGGACGCTGCCCAGGAAAATACCGCAGGCGGCGACGATACCGATGCTTTTAAACAAACCATTCATTAATGTTATCCCAGAATAAAGAAGAAGGTCATTAGCAGCATCATAAAGCGTTGCGCCTCGAATTGTTAAATCGTTTTTTGGAATAAATTAGAAGCAGATGTATATGCGTTATTTAACTTTGCTTAGTCTATTTACGGCAATAAGAGTAAAGGGGATAAAGTCATTTATCGTCTATCTATAGTTAATTCTTGTCTTTGGGCGGAAAGTTCTTCGGCGATATAGTGGCGTCATTCATTCAGGCTTCATTTTATTGCCATTAATAGGGCGTCGCCACACGCCAGGAGAATAAGCCGTGCCGATTTTCCAGCATTCTTTTTTAAGACAATATGTCGCCGCCCGGCTGACGGATATCAAGGTGGCGCCGGACGTGGCCGCCATGGTGGCGGATAACCTGGTGGATGCCTGCCTGAAGGGGCACGATTCCCACGGCGTGACCATGTTGCCGCGTTATATTGCCGCCATTGCGGAAGGCGGACTGCGACCCGACGCGCGCGCCACCGTTACCCTGGACGCCGGCGCCGTGCTGTCGTTTAACGGCGGCCAGGGTTTCGGCCAGGTGGTGGGCCGGCAGGCGATGGACGCCGGCATACGGCGAGCCGGCGAGTACGGCGTCGCGGTTATCGGCCTGGCCGACGCCCACCATCTGGGACGCATCGGCGCCTGGGCGGAACAGGCGGCGCGGGCCGGTCTGGTCTCGATTCACTTCGCCAATGTCAACAGCCGTTCGCCGGTAATGCCCTGGCAGGGAAGGGAGCCGCGCCTGGGCACCAACCCCTTTTGCGTCGGCATTCCGGTGGCGGGGGGCGGTCATCCGGTTGTCCTGGATTTCGCCACCAGCATTATCGCCGGCAATAAGGCGCGACTGGCCTGGAATGCCGGCCAGCCGCTGGCGCCGGGATGTATCGTCGATGATAAAGGCCAGCCCGCCGTCGACCCGCGCTGGCTGATGACCGAGCCTTTCGGCGCGCTGCTGCCCTTTGGGCAACATAAGGGATCCGGCCTGTCGGTGGTCTGTTCGCTCCTGGGGGCGGCGCTGACCGGCGGCATGACCGAGCGGCACGACAACCGGGACAAACAGCGCATCCTCAACAGTATGCTGTCGATCGTTATCGACCCGGAAAAACTGGGCGGCGCGGACAACTATCAACAGGAAATCGCCGGGTTACTCGATTGGGTGCGCAGTTCCCGCGACGATGACGCCTTATTATTGCCCGGCGACGCCGAGCAGGAAAAATACCAACAACGCCTGGCACAAGGTATCTTTATCGACGATACCAGTTGGCGGCAACTGGCGGCGCTTGAGGCACCCGGCGTCGCGACACTCTGATTTTTCATTCTCGCTCTTAATCCAGGAAAAATATTATGCATTTGGCCCGTTTTCCCCGTGTGACCCTGGGACAGTTTCCCACCCCGTTGGAAGCGTTACCCAATTTAAGCCGCTACCTCGGCGGTCCGACCCTGTATATCAAACGCGACGACAACACCGGCCTGGCGAGCGGCGGCAACAAAACGCGCAAACTGGAGTTCCTGCTGGCCGATGCCGTGCGCCAGCAGGCCGATGTGGTGATAACCCAGGGGGCGACCCAATCCAATCATGTGCGCCAGACTATTGCCGGCGCCGCCAAACTCGGGCTGAAAACCCAGGTGTTGCTGGAAAAGCGGGTGGAACGGTTCGGCGAGGATTACCAGCGCTCCGGTAATATCCTGCTCGACGACCTGCTAGGCGGCGTTATCGTCGAGCATTTGCCGGCCGGCACCGATATGCAGGCGGCCATGGAACGGCTGGCCGACACCCTGCGCGCCCAGGGCCACCGGCCGTACGTGATCCCGGGCGGCGGCTCCAACCCCATCGGCGCGCTGGGCTACGTGGCCTGTGCCGAGGAACTGCTCTATCAGTCAAGCCAACAGCGGCTGCGCATTGATACTATCGTCCACGCCACCGGCAGCACCGGCACCCAGGCGGGACTGGTCAGCGGCCTGGAAGCCAGCAACAGCGGCATTCCGGTGCTGGGTATCAGCGTGCGCGCCCCTAAAGCCAAACAGGAAGAAAATGTCTACGCGCTGGCCGCGCGCACCTGGCAACTGCTCGGGGCGCGCGGCGAACTGCCGCGCGATCGCATTGAGGTTAACAGCGACTACGTGGGGGAAGGATATGGCCTGCCCACCGACGGCACACTGGAAGCCCTGCGGCTGCTGGCGCAGCTCGAGGGCATCCTGCTCGACCCGGTCTATACCGGCAAGGGCATGGCGGGGCTTATCGACCTGGTCCGCCAGGGGCGGTTCAAACAGGGTGAGAACGTGGTCTTTATCCATACCGGCGGATCCGCGGGGCTGTTCGGCTATCGCCAGTTGCTGGAGCAGTCGCGGCAATGAGCGGTTTTCTGCTGGGGATCCTGGGTGGGATGGGCCCGTTGGCCACCGTCGACCTGATGGAGAAAATCATCGGACAAACGCCCGCGCAAAGCGATCAGCAGCATGCGCCGGTGGTGGCCTGGAACGTACCGCAAATCGCCGACCGGCAGCAGGCGCTGGCCGGTACCGGCCCGTCGCCGTTGCCGCAGATGCTGCGCGGCGTGCAGCAGCTTAACCGGGCCGGCGCCAGCCATATCCTGATCGCCTGCAATACCGCCCACCATTGGTATGGCGAACTTGCGGCGGCCAGCCGCGCGCCGCTGCTGCATATCGCCGACGCCACCCTGGACAGCCTGCGCCCGCAACGGGGCGAACGTATTGGGTTAATCGCCACCCAGGGCACACTGGACGCCGGCTGGTTCCAGCAGCGTATCGCCGCGCTGGGCGGCGATACGCTGGCGCCGTCGCCGTGGGAAATGCGGGAGTGGTTTGTGCCCGGCTGCTACGCGGTAAAACGCGGCGATCTGCGCGGCGGCGGCGAACTGTTGTCTCGTCTGGCCGAGGCGCTGACGGCGCGCGGCGCCGCGCGTTTGATCCTGGCCTGCACCGAGGTGCCGCCCGCATTTGCCGCCATCGATTCACCCTGGCGGAAGGTCAGCGTTGACCCGACGCTGGCGCTGGCCGGGGCCGCCGCGCGGCTGTGGCTGGCGCACCGCGACGGCGGCGGATTGACTTAGCGGCTTAAGGCAAAAGCTTAGCTAAGTTTTGGCTTAGTCTAAAAAACTATAAGCTACCGTTTTTTCTTATTTGTCCCTTTAGCTATAACTCGGTATGAATATAGCCATATTAAAGATAAAGGAGGGGCGTCGCGTGAACTTTCAGCAACTACGTATTATTCGGGAATCCGCCCGGTGCAATTATAACCTGACTGACGTGGCCAGCATGTTATTCACCTCCCAGTCCGGCGTCAGCCGTCATATTCGTGAGCTGGAAGAAGAGTTGGGCGTGGAAATTTTTATCCGGCGCGGCAAGCGTTTAATCGGCATGACCGAACCGGGCAAGGCCCTGCTGGTGGTGGCGGAACGTATATTAAGCGACGCCAATAATATTCGGCGCATCGCCGATGTGTTTGCCAATAATGATTCCGGCGAACTTTCCATCGTCACCACCCACACCCAGGCGCGCTACAGTCTGCCTGCGATTATCAAGGAGTTCCGCGCGCTGTATCCACGCGTGCGCCTGGTGCTGAACCAAGGCAGCCCCGAGGAGATCGTCTCCATGCTACAGTCCGGCGAAGCGGATGTGGGTATCGCCAGCGAGAAGCTTATGGGCGAAGATCAGCTGGCGGCGTTTCCCTATTACCGCTGGCATCATGCGGTACTGGTGCCGGAAGGCCATCCGCTGACGCAGGCGGGCGAAATAACGCTTGAAACCCTCAGTGAATATCCGCTGGTCACCTACCGGCGCGGCATAACCGGCCGCTCCAGACTGGATGTGGCTTTCCAGGCCGCCGGGCTAAAACCGGAAGTGGTGCTCAGCGCCCAGGATTCCGATGTCATCAAGACCTATGTCGAACTCGGGCTGGGCGTCGGCCTGCTGGCGGACATGTCCTACAATCGCGAACGCGACACCGGCCTGGTCAGCATCAACGCCGAGCATTTATTCGAGGCCAGCACCGTATGGCTGGGCGTCAAACGCGGCCAGCTGCAGCGCAAATACGCCTGGCGCTTTATCCAGCTTTGCAACCCTCAACTGTCCCTGACCGAAATTGAGGAGCAGGTGCTCTCGCCCCATGCCCTCGAGACCGCGCTCGACTACCAGATATAACCCCGGATAAATTCACCCCCGGGCGCCTCGCCCGGCCGCCCCAGGACGGCGCCGGCCGCCAGGGCATGGCCGGCAATGGCGGCGTCGTTATTGCCTATTGGTGTACCGGCGGCCGCCAGTGCGATGTTGATGTCGGTGGTGACGTCCACCGCGGCCCGATCCCAGGCCAGCACCGCATCGAGACGCTGGCAAAACGCCTCGACCAGGCGGGTGTGGTGCGGCGAGGCCTTTTTGCCGATGGCGCCGAAGCGCATCTCGGCATAGGTGATGGCCGACACCGCAATACGGTGATTATCTTCGACGCGCTGATCCAAACGGACAATCACCGCCGCCGGCTGCTCGCGCATGATAAACGAGCAGATATTGGTGTCCAGCATGTAAGTTTGGCTCATAACTCAAAACGTCCTTCATCAGAGATCACGTCCTGACGCTCGGCCAAAAAGTCGGCATCAGCTTTCTCCTAATGCAGGAATGAGCCCCAGGTGGGTTTCACCGGGCGCAAAATCAGCGTGTCGCCCTCGCGTTTGATCTGCAGCTCCTTGACGCCGTCAAAATCCATGTCCCGCGGCAACCGAATGGCCTGGTTATTACCATTTTGAAAAATTGATACCGTGCGCATATAAACACTCCTTAGAATTGAAATGATGTTTTAATTTTATGATAACACCTAGTTCTAACATCTGTGTACCTATGCATATGCTAGTATCGGCTTTGCTGGGATTTATATATAGGCTAGCAAATGTCTTTAGTGCATATTTTTCCCGAAGATCCGATTTGTGTCGTTGCCGGAAGTACTTTTGCAGACAGAGTGACATGCCTGTGGAAATGATTGCTCTCCAGACTGATATGGACCATTGAGCGTGGTGTTCATTATAGAGCTAACACGACATGGCTAATTCGTCATTTTAAAACGATTTGAGCACGGCGACAGGCTGTATATTCAAGCTCAGCAGATCTGGTTGATCCTTGTTGCTTTTATTGAAAGCAGCAAGATTTAGGGCATAGAGGGAAAAATATCAACGCTATATTATAGCGACCTGGCTTTGCGTATGGGCGGGGAAGAGCCTGGTGCTGTCCGAAAATAACGATATTGAGCAAGACCAAAGAGCTGTTTTTGAGGAAGACTGGTACAGCATACGGGTGCCCACAACGGGAATGTTGCGCTCTGTCTGGGAAGACAAGCAAGCGTGAAACTGTTTTTAGCAGGCAGGGCATTCCGATCCGCCCTGCCTTTCAGGGTAAAAGAAGAAGAGTTGAACTGTCAGAACCCAATGTCATCACGGTTTGCCCGTCACTTACGATACGAACAAATTCCCCTCGGGCCAACACTTTTAATATCTTATGAATGCCACTGCCACCGCGCTTCAATATTGCTAGACCACATCAGCTAATGCAGACGTATTGAAGGAAGAGTGGGCCGATGGGGGCGGCGGTTAATCCACCGATTCAACTTGTGCGGTGGTTTGAGCCAGCGCCAGCGCGGACAGCGCCTCATCGGCCAGACGGGCGAAATAGGCCGCCGCCGGAAAAATCGCCTGCTCGTCGGGATTAAAACGGGGATGGTGCAGACCGAACTCGCTGGCCGAACCGATGCTGACAAACGTCCCCGGCACCTGCTGCAAATACAGCGAAAAATCCTCCCCGCCCATTTGCAGCTCCGCCTCCTGTACCTGATAGCCGGCATCGGCGGCCACCCGCTGGCTGAAATCAGCCCAAACCGGCGTATTCACCACCGCCGGCGGTCCCGGAAACCACGACAGCGACGCCTCGGCGCCCATGGCGCTGGCCACCCCGTCAATCACCCGTGTCAGGATATCCGGCACTTTCTCCCGCACTTTCACGTTATGCGTGCGCACGGTCCCTTCCAGCTCAACCGTTTGCGGCAGTACGTTCCAGGTATTACCGCCCTGGATACGCGTCACGCTCACCACCAGCGATTCCAGCGAACTGAAATTACGGCTCGGCAGGGTTTGCAGTGCGTTCACGATCTGGCTGGCGGTCACGATGGTATCGATACCCTGCTCGGGTTTAGCCGCATGGGCGCCTTTGCCGGTCACCGTTATCTGGAAACGGTCGATATGGGCATAAAACGCGCCGCGCCGGGTGGCGAAAGTGCCCACCGGCAGCTCGGGCGCGTTATGCATGCCGAAGATCGCCGACACATTTTCCAGCGCCCCGGCGTCAATCAGATGGCAGGCGCCGTTGAAATTCTCTTCCGCCGGCTGGAACAGTATCCGAACCTTGCCGGGCAGGGAGGCTTCACGCGCCTTTAACAACAACGCCGCGCCCAGCATCACCGAGGTATGGACATCGTGGCCGCAGGCGTGCATCACGCCAGGTTGGCGCGAACTGAACGGCACGCCGGTAAGTTCCTCGATGGGCAAGGCGTCAATATCCGCGCGCAGGGCGATGAGCGGCGAGGATGGCCGGCCGATTTCGGCCACTACCCCGGTTTTCAGCCCCAACGGTAAAATCCGGATGCCCGCGTCGGTCAGCCAGCGGGTGATTTTTTCCGTCGTGGCAAATTCATGATTGGATAATTCCGGATGGGCGTGCAGTTCGCGTCGACAGCTAATCAATTTTTCAGCAATATTGCCAGACATAGGGCATTACCCTTTCGTTAGATAAAAAGATCAGATAAAAAATTATCTTAGCGGGTAATGTTAAATCGCAGTAAATACTGTTCGGTTATATTACATAGCCATCGGGTCTGATGACCGGCAGGGGGCCGTTGCCGGCCCACCCTTATTTCCGGGGTTTATTCGTCTTTGGGAAAATCAGCGCCGCGCGTCACATCGGCCCAGCCGTCGAAATCCCGCTGCAGGAGCTTGATTTTTTTATAGGCGTTTTCAAGCGCGGGATTGCCCAGCAGCAAACGCAACGGCGGTTGCTTGGCTTCCACCGCTTTGACGATGGCCTTGACGGCGCGCACCGGATCGCCCGCCTGCTTGCCGCTGTTATCGCGACTGGCGCGAGCGCGCACATGCGCGGTCTCGGCATAATCGGCAATGGTCTGCGGCGCCTCGTCGGCCGAACGGCCGGCCCAGTCGGTGCGAAACGGCCCCGGCTCGACTATCAGCACCTTGATACCCAGCGGCTCCACTTCCTGCGCCAGCGACTCGGAAAGCGCTTCCACCGCGAACTTAGTGGCATGGTAAAAACTCAGCGAAGGGAAGGTGGTGATGCCGCCTATCGACGAAATATTGACCACGGTGCCGCCGCGCTGCTTACGCATGGCCGGCAGAGTGGCCCGGGTCATGGCGGTCAGGCCCCAGACGTTGATATCGAACATCCGGCGCACATCGTCCAAATTGCTTTCCTCGAACGAACCGAAGTAACCGATACCGGCATTGTTCACCAGCACATCGATACGGCCGAACTTCTCAAGCGCGGCGCTCACGGCGGCATCCACCTGCTCCTGCCGGGTGACGTCCAGGGTTAACACCAGCGCATGATCCTCATGGCCGGCGATCAGGTCCTTCACCTGGTCCGGATTACGCGCGGTAACCACCGTCGGGTAACCCAGCGACAGTGTATAACCGGCCAGCTCGCGGCCGAAGCCCGTGGAACAGCCGGTAATAAACCATACGGGTTTCTCTTGTTGTGTCATCTTATTCTCCAGGGTGTACAGGATAATGAACCTTATCGCTCTGTGGCAATAAAGCATCTGGTTAGCATAGTGTAATACCACGGCCCGGGTTGCAACCGACGGAAAATGCTTAACACGGCGCATTGCCCGCGCGTAAGCGCGGATAGCCATTCAGTCCATGCCATTAATAAAGGATGGCGGGCATGTAAACACGATGTTAAAAAATAAATAAAAGTCCGCTAAATCCGGCCGAAATACTGCAAAGCAGCTATCACATCTCCCCTTTTACCCTATTTTTTCCGCCGCCGCCACCGTCCCGATGTCAAAGAAATTTGTCCATATTGGGGCAAAAATTATTTTTAAATCTCAAAAAAAGTGCTGTAACAAAGCTATAACCTCAAGATTATGTGAGGTTAATCACGCCAAAACACTAAATGCAATCATATACTCCGCCGTAAATAGAAACACTATTTCAATTTAAATGAATTTAAGTTTCTTTTTAAATCTTACAAAGTTTCATTCTCAATAACCGCAACGCTTTCTCTGGGATGGTACGACATGAGGATAATAAAAAATTTACGTTGGTATATGATCGGGATGGTGATGCTTGCCACCGTGCTTAACTACCTGGCGCGAAATTCGCTGGCGGTAGCGGCCCCGACCATCATGGAGCAAATGCACTTTAGCGTGCAGCAATATTCTTATATCGATGCCATCTTTAAAGGCTGTTACACCCTGACGCAGCCCGTGGCGGGCTACATCCTGGACCTGCTGGGCACGAAGCTTGGCTATCTGCTGTTCGCCATTGCCTGGGCGGTGCTGAATATGGCCCATGCCTTCGCCGGTAGCTGGGTGGCGCTGGGTATTCTGCGCGGCGCGCTGGGCATGGCGGAAGCGGCGGTCATTCCGGCGGGCCTCAAGGCCTCGTCAGAATGGTTCCCGGCCAAGGAACGCCCGGTTGCCGTGGGCTGGTTCAACGCCGGCGCCGCTATCGGCGGGGTATTGGCGCCGCCGCTGGTGGCCTGGGCCATCATGGTGCACAGCTGGAACTTTGCGTTTCTGTTGACCGGCGGGGTCAGTTTGATTTGGGCTGTGGGTTGGTACAAATTATACAATACGCCGGATAAGCACAAAAATATCTCCACCGAAGAACGTGACTATATTTATGCCGGCCAGGAAACTCGCCATCACAGCAGCAATACGCAAAAGGTACCGGTAAGCCAGTTACTCAAGGATAGCCAATTCTGGGGTATCGCCATTCCGCGCTTTCTCGCCGAGCCGGCCTGGGGCACGATAAATGCCTGGGTACCGTTATTTTTATGGAAAGTCTACGGTTTTGATTTGAAGCATATCGCCATGTTTGCCTGGATGCCGCTGCTGTTCGCCGATGTGGGCTGTATCCTCGGCGGCTATATGCCGGGCTTTTTCCAGAAACATTTTGGCGTTACGCTTATCGTATCACGCAAGCTGGTGGTGACCGTCGGCGCGCTGTGCATGATTGGCCCGGGGCTTATCGGCTTATACCATAGCCCGTATTTCGCCATCGCCATGCTGTGCTTCGGTGGTTTTGCCCATCAGACGCTGTCCGGCGCGCTGATTACGCTCTCCTCGGATCTCTTCGGGCGCAATGAAGTCGCCACCGCCAACGGCCTGACCGGCATGATAGGCTGGGGCGGATCGACCTTGTTCACCCTGGTGGTCGGCGCATTGGTGGGCATTATCGGCTTCTCGCCGCTGTTCCTGATGCTGTCGATATTTGAAATTACCGCCATGATTATCGTCTGGACCGTGGTAAAGGGGCGTCCTGATAAAACAACGCTGGAACCAACCCCCGCGGTTTAACGGCGGTTGATATCGCGGGGCGTGCGCCACGACCCGCGGGGAAAAAATAACGTCCCGCGCCGCTATCCGGCCGGGACGTTTTTATTTTCCATGACCGCTCACACAGGGCATGCAGCTCCAAAAGGGATTGTGCTGCGCCGATTTTTCCGTATAGGGCGGCGGCGGTTCGTCATAGGGCAAGCGGGGATCGCCGTCTTTCGTTTTCCCGGGCAGCGCGGGAAAATGCACCGGCCTTCCCGGCCGCGTGGCCGTATTCGACCCCGGAGAAAGGCGCGCGCCGCCGCGTGCGTCGACAGCGGCTTTAACCCTCCCCAGCCGGGATTTATCGGCGGTACTCCCCTTCTTCGGCGCCTGATAGCGCGGATAGGTGTCGGTCGGATTGCCTGATGTCTTGGCACCGGCTGCGGACGCCTTGGCCACCCCCTTTGCGGCGCCGGCATCATCCGCCCCCCGGCTGGAGCCAATCTTCACGGAAGGGGAAAAAGCCTGGGGGATGTTTTGCACCGGTTGCGCCAGGGGAATGGCGGTGGAATTGATTGATGTGTATCCAAGACCGCCCTGTGGGATGGCCGAATGATATGGCCAGGCGCTGTGAGCGGAAGCGAAACGCGCGTTAATCTCCCTCCGGTCGATATAGTGTGGATCATAGGTTGACGAATGCTCGCATCGATTGCGCGAGTTCCAATAGTTATTATTCATTAAAATAGTACTCCGGTCATGTGATCAACTGGTGCGGATCGCTACAAAAAAGAATGGGGTCAAACTACAATTATGAAATACATGACTTAAATAACGGTGTAATAACGTCGATTGCGCAAGGGCGGCGCCGGTCAATGTGTTATTGCCCCGCGCGTCGATAGGGGATAAGGCGGGGGTAAACCGTCGCTTCAGATTCCGGCCGGTTTGGGCTATCTTAAGCTTGGCGAATTCACCACTCTTTTACCGCCGGCGCGGCGCTGACGCGCGCCGGTTACAGGCCGCAATGGACAATCAAACCGATAATCAAGCGCATCCGGACAAGCCCGCCGCCCAAGGCGGCGGACGCTGGTGGCAGCAGGGGAAACCGCCGGATTACCGTTTTTCGCTGGCCAACGAGCGCACTTTTCTGGCCTGGATACGCACGGCGCTGGCGTTTCTGGCGGGGGCGGTGGGCATCAGTCAGTTCGCGCCGGGCCTGGGAACGCATCAGGTGCGCGCGGGCCTGGCGGTGCTGTTGTCCGTGATGGCGGCAAGCCTTGGCATCATGGCGTACCGGCGTTGGGCGGCCAGTGAGCTGGCCATGCGCACCGGCGCGTCGCTGCCGCATACCCCGCTGCTGTTGATGATGGCGCTGTTCGTGGCGGCCGTGGCCCTGGCGTTGACCGCGCTTATCCTGCTGTCATGACCGGACCTCGATTGCGCGGCGCCGACAGGCCCGCTCCGCCGGACCCCGGCCTGCAGCCAGAGCGCACCTGCCTGGCATGGTCGCGCACCGCTTTTGTCGCCGCCGTTAACGCCTTACTGCTGCTGCGCGGGGCGACGATGGGCGGCAATCGGCTAATGCTGGCCGGCGGCGTGTTATGCTTGATCCTGGCGGGGATGATGTGGCTGTGGGGATATGGCCGGCTAACGCTTGACAAGCCCCGGCGCACGGCCTTTGGGCAGGGCCGCTGGATAATGGCGCTGACCGCGCTTATCCTGGTTTCGATCAGTGCATTGACCGCGCTGTCGGCCCTGAATGTGTTTAATGGGGGATAATAACCCTCCCCACTATGGAACTGTGATATTTATCACTGAACTATATTAAGAGTAATCTTAATATGCACCCCATCCTTTACAGAGCTAACGCCTTGGCCCCAGGCCATGAGCGCCGGAGATAAGCGCCGGAAAGGATAACGTCATTTTCTGACGGCCCCGGCTAACGGGGCTTTTTTTCTCAGAAAAGCGCATCGGCTACTTACCTCCTCGCAAGAGGGAGTACAGCAAAGGTTGTCGGTGCGCTTCTTTGTCCTTGTTTTCCTCGCCGGTCAGGCATACATAAACGAAACAAAACCGATAATAATCACGGCGAGCGCCGCGAGAAAAGTGATGTCGTTGGTTTGCATAAGTTGCCTCCCTTTTACCTGTACTCATTGTGGCCTTTACCCGGGTAAACGAGTGTGACTGATGAAACATTTTGCCCAATGAACAGTCATAATTTTATTAACGGGTGGCGCGTCGGTGTATATCCTGTTCCGGCGGGCGCCATGCGATAAAAGGATGCTGATGACCATGTCCGGACTGACCGATCGCCAGATCAGAGAGGTGTTGCCGCAGCTGCGCCGCTTTGCCCTATGGCTGACGCGCGATTCCGCCGGGGCTGACGATTTGGTTCAGTCGGGCCTTGAGAAGGCGTTAACCGCCTATGGGGATCTGCGGCATGAAGACAACCTGCGGGTTTGGCTATTCTCTATCCTCTACCGCCAGTTTATCGACGGGGAGCGACGTAAAAAACGCTATTCACGTATTTTATCGCTGTTTAAAGGCGAGGAAGAATATGCCGCCTCGCCGGAGGAGCTGGCGCTGACCGATGCCATGCTGACGGGGTTCGCCGCGCTGCCCACCGAACAGCGGGCCGTCCTGCTGCTGGTCGGCGTCGAGGGCTTGCGTTATAAAGAGGTGGCCGAGACCTTGAACATCCCCCTTGGCACCGTGATGTCGCGGCTATCGCGCGCGCGCAGGCAATTGCACGATTTGGCGGAAGGCCCCGCCGCGCCCGTGAAGCCATCGTTAAGGAGACTAAAATGACGACCCGGACGCCCACTGAAAACGATCTGCTGGCCTATGTGGACCGCCAGCTCGATGAGACGCAGCGCCGGTGGGTCGAGCATTACCTGGCCCAACATCCGGCGGCGGCGAAAACGGTCGCCGGATGGCAAACCGATACCCAGCGGCTGCGGATCGCCTTGACCCGCGCCGCAGACGTGGCGCCGGCGTCGGATCGAGCGCCCCCTTATCTGCAGCCGCAGGCGATACGCCGTCGGATTCAGTCCCGGCGCCAGACGCGCCTGGCGCTGGCCTTTACGCTGCTGTTTTCCCTGGGCGCGGGCGGTATTGCCGGCTGGCAGTTCCATGATATGGCGATGGGGCGCCGTGCCCTGCCGATGGAGGACGCGGTGCGCGCCTACCAGCTGTTCAGCCAGGATAAAACGCCGGTCTTGGATATGGTGGCCGATAATCGCGACGCGATGAACAACTGGCTCAGCCGCTATTTTATCAACGGCGCCTCGCCGCCTGATCTTGACGCCTATGGCTTCACCCTGGTTGGCGGTCGCCTGATGGCGACGGAAAGCGGCCCGTCGGCGTTAATCGTTTATCAGGATCGCCAGGGGACAAGGGTCACCTATTATATCCGCCCGCACGGCCCGGTCGGCATGAAAAGCGGCAAGCGCGAGACCCGCAGCCTGCTGGCGCAGTACTGGAGCGATAATCAATACAATTACGCCATGGTCAGTCCTTTAAATAACAGCAGCACCGCGCCGGTGCAAAACGCCGTCGCCACCTATACCGCCGCCCGCAGTTTATAAGCGGGTTGGCGCGCCCCGCCATCGGTTGGCCGATGGCGGATAAAAAAACCGCTGCCAGGTTAATTAGTTTTTAACTTTGTTTAACTAATGTTTATGGTGGTTGTGGCATAACGTGCGCTGCAAGAATTTCGCCTTAACTGATCCCCTGGGTTACCGGTATATGATCCAGGCGGCATAATTATGGTGTTGGTAATAATTGTTGGTGACAATTGTTGGTGGTAATTGTTGCTGCGGGTATTGCCATCAGGGAGTGATCATGTGACGTTGTTATATAAATGGGCGGCGGTTCCGATACTGTTGCTGGGGCAACTGCCCGACGCGCTGGCATCAACCGCCACGCCGGACCCCGGGCCAGCGCAGGATAAAACCCTGTGGGAAACCTTCGGCGGTAATATGCGCAAAACATGGCGTGACTCCCCTGGACAGGATATTTATTTGCCGGCGATAACCTGGCATAACCGCTATTTTTATGATGACGAACATCTGCGGCGTTATAATGAAAAACCCTGGGGCCTGGGATACGGAATTTCACGGCTGGACGAACGGGATAATTGGCACGGGCTGTATGCCATGGCCTTCAAAGACTCTTTTGATCGCTGGGAACCTTTCGCCGGCTATGCCTGGGAATCGCAATGGCGGCCCCTGGCCGATAATGATTTCAGGCTGGGCGCCGGCTTTACCCTGGGGGTAACGGCCCGGCATAACTGGCATTATTATCCCGTCCCCGCCGTGCTGCCGCTGGCGTCGCTAAGTTACCGGCATATCACCTTCCAGGGCACCTATATCCCGGGTACGCGCAACAACGGCAATGTATTATTCGCCTGGCTGCGCTGGCGCATTTAACCGACGGCGCCCGCTGTGTTACCCGGCCACCTGGATAGAAACCGTCGAGAGGCAAAACCGCTTAGCCAAGCCGGGCGCGCGCCCGGGGTTAACGCGAATGACATAAACAGAACTAAACAGTACTAAAGGTGCGCTCCGACTTGCGGCCTGGTTTGTCTGTGCTAAACATATATTAGGCCTAACAAAAGGAGTTCGTTATGAAAAAAAGCTTATATGTTTTATCCGCATGCGTGTTAACGCTGATGCTGGCGGGTTGCGCCGATAACAATTATGCCATGCATACCAATGACGGACGCACTATCGTCAGCGAAGGCAAACCCAAGGTTGACGATCAGACCGGCATGATAAGCTATAAAGATGCTAATGGGACCGAACAGCAGATCAATCGCAGCGACGTTAAGGAGATGATGGAAATCAAGCACTGATGCTTAACGTTGGCAGCGGAAAAAACCCCATTTTACTGGGGTTTTTTTATGGCCGCGCCATCAGTAAGCGGAATCCATGGTGGATAAGCACAGAAAAAGCAGTCGAGCGCGTGAGACTTTATTTCTTGGACCCGCGCAGGGCCTTTTGATACTGGCCGGGCGTAATCCCCATAAAGCGCCGGAACCAGCGGTTGAAATGGGCCTGGTCGGCAAAGCCGGATAATATTCCGGCCTGGCTGAGCGTACAGTTATTTCTTAGCAGCGTGATGGCATACCGCACCCGCGCCTGACGCTGATAGGCATGGGGCGTCATGCCGTATTGGCGCTCAAAGGCACGAAACAGGCGAAACTGCGTAATACCGGCTTGCAAAGCGATATCCATCAGGCTGACATGGTCGCCCAGATGTTCGTCCAAAAACTCCCGCGCCCTGCGCACCGCCGAAAGCTCGGGGCCGCCGGCCGGCAGCTTGGCGGCGTCCTTGACGTAGCGCGTCATCAGGGTGTTGGAAAACGCCATATAAGCCCGATCGCGATATAACTGCGAACCCTGGGTTTCCGAGCTGCGGTGCAGCGCATACAACATAGCGGTAAGTTCGGGGTCCTTGATAATGGGCCCCGAAATCGACAAGGAATGCCTGGCGCCGCGTTCGTCAACCTGTTGACGCAGGTTTTCAATATCGACATACAGCGTGCGCAGGCTCCATCCCCGCGACGTGACCGGCCAACCCGCATGCGGCTCATCGGCATCAATAGCGTACAGATCGCCGCGTCGCGCGATAAATTCATTACCCCGCGTGCGGATGCGGATATTGCCTTCGGTCAGCAGGGCGAAGCAGGCCGTGTCATGGGTATGCACGTCATAAGAAAAATCCACAAAGGTGCCGCGCAGCAGCTCGGCCCCCAGGTCGGGCGACCGCCATACATTGACGTCGGATGGGTTAAACGGCATGGAAACATCCTCTGGGGCCAGGGTGCGCGGGCGCTTATAAGGTTACATCAATCCGAACCGCCAGGGCAACGGCTTGCGGCTTCGCCTGCGACCCCACGGCATTTAGCCGGACGATTATCACAGCAGCCCGAGTTTAGCCACGATTTTACTGATGGGTTTGCGCTCGCCGATCAGGGCGACGCCAACATATTGCAGCTCTTCGGTGACCACCTGGGCAACCGCCTGCTGGAAAGCGGCGTAATCGGTGGTCTGCTGGCCCTGGACGGGAAAATCAATGATATCGCAGCCCGATCCGGCGCCTTTGCCCCGGATGACGGAAAGCGTGGCCCGATCGGCCGCCAGCACGGTGATGCCGATGGGAATAAGGCCGGGATGCTCGCACCCGCTGGCATCAACCAGCGGCGGGCCGACCAATGCCGGATGGCGCTGGCCGACGGTAAGGGCGATAACGGCGGCGGCGTTTGCCGCCCGTCCCGCCGGCAGTTCGCTGTCGATGATGATAACGCAGCGCTCGGGGGTGTTTGTTGCGACTGACATGCCTGATACTCCATGAAACAAAAATTCCCGTCCATGATAAGGCGACGCGTCGCCGCCGTCTTGAACGCTATTGCATGGCTATTGGCGCTGGCAGAGGGTATGGACACGGGCGCAAGGTATTCGCGGCGGCGCAGATAACCCCGAAGGCCGGCGAGGTCAATCGGCAAGCGCCCTGGTTGGGTTAAAAGCCTGTCGCGGCGGCGGGCGGCGCGACGGGCATGTTGCTTAGCGGCGGATGTTGAAATGCGCGACGGCGGGGTCGGCCACCTGGCGCGGTAGATCCGCCTCCCAGGCCAGATAGGCGGCGCTGGCGGCGGCGTTGCCGTCATGGCGGTCATGTACCCAGAACAGGTAGTCAATCTGCTGGGCGGCGGGAGGATCCTGCGGGCTGCTTTGCACCGTCAGGCCGGCGGCCCGCCAATCCTGCGGCGAGCCGGACACGCGTTTGGCATCGTAACCGGCGGCGATTAAATCGCGCGCCACACCCTCGGCCAGCGGCCCCTGCCCGGCAAAGACCAGTATCCCGGCGGCGGTATCCGCCACGGCGGGCAGGGCATCGGTAAGCCGCGAACGGTTTACCCAGCGCGCCCCGGCGGGATGAGCGAGGCGATAATCCCAACTGCGATCGGCGCTCAGCGCCAGCGCGCCGGCCGCCAGCCGTCGGCTGGCCTCGTGCGCGTCGATAACCGGCACCGACGGCAACGATTGCGGCGACGACGCGACCGGGCGGGCATCCGCCGCGTCGAACCCCGGCAACACCACGGCGTCCCAGCCCAGCTGCAGCAGCCAGTGGGCGGTGGTGGTGGCCCGTATGCCGTCGTTATCATTGAGCACAATGCGCGCGTTACGCGTGCCCGCCCACTTATCCAGCGATTGTACCAACTGTCCGCCCGGCGCCCAGCGGGCACCGGCCCGGTGGCCGCGCAGATATTCGTCATGGTTGCGCACATCAAACAGATAGGTGGTGCGCTGCGGATCCGACTGCCATTGCCCGAGCGTGGCGGCGTCGATAACCCGCACGCCATAGCGTTGCGCCAGCGCGGCCGCCCGCTCGGCGGACGACTGTTGCGCCCGTTTGCTCAGCGGCGGGAAGTAGCGGGCATCATCCCGTACCGTTGCCAGATCGGCCAGCCGCCATCCCTGGGTGCCGCCGGACAATGCCACCACTTTATTGGGTACCCCGGCATTGATCAGGGTTTGCGCGCCGATAATGCCGCGGGTGCGGCCGGCACAGGAGACCACCACCAGGGTTTCGGGCGACGGCACCAGATCGTCGAACCGATAGAGCAGTTCGGCGCTGGGCACGGCGATGGCGCTCGGCACGTGGAAGCGGTCGTATTCCTCCACCGTGCGGCTGTCCAGCAGGATGTAATCCTCTTGTCGTTCAATCAGGCGCGCCAGTTCATCCGGGGTAATATCCGGGGTATGCAGCAGGTGTTCGACGAACTCGGCAAAAGCCTTATAAGGCACGTTGACGCCCTTGAACAGCGGCTGGCCGCCGTGTTCCCAGGCCGATACCCCGCCGGAAAGGAAATAAAGCCGGTCATAACCCAGGGCGGATAAGCGCGCGATGGCCCGCGCGGTCACGTCGGCCTCGTCGCCAAGCAGAACCACGCGCGTGCCGGCGCGGGGCACCAGCGGGGGCAGGGCGGTTTCCAGCAGGCTGTAGGGAACGTTAACCGCCAAAAGCGGGTGGCCTTCGCCGTAAAGGCCTTCTTCACGGATATCGATAAACGCCAGCTCTTCGCCATCGTTCAGCCAGTCCAGCAGAGCGGGCAGCGTAACGGGCCGCCCGCCGTCATCTTGTAAAGTCATAAGTGCATCGCCTGTCTTGAGTAATAACGCGTTAAATACGCAGGCCCGCCTGCTTGAGCAGCGGCATGATCCGTTGGCCGAAATAGGCCAGCTCGGGTTGATAATCGACAAAACACAGCTGTAGCCCGTCACAGCCGATTGCCTTGAGGCGGATAATGTTTTCGGTTATCTGCTCCGGCGTGCCGACCAGCTGGATATTGCCGCCGACAATGCGCTCGTTGCGCTGGTGGCCGCGCCAGGAGCGGCTGTCGCCGGTGGCATGGGTATGGAAAAACCCTTCCAGCGCATCATGGTCGGCCTGCTCGATAATCGCCTGATAGACCGCCTGCGCCTCGGCCTCGGTATCGCGCGCGATGATAAGCGGGTTGACCAGGATGCGTACGTCGCGGTTGATAGCGCGCGCCGCCTCCCTGACCTGGCGGGTGATATCCGGCAGCGCGCCGATCGCCGCCTCGAAGGACGCGCCGGCCGGGCTGGTCACGAAGATAAGGTCAGCCTGGCGCACCGCATGGGCGATACCGGCCGCCGAACTGGTGGCGCTCACCATGACGGGGCGGCCGAAACGGGGCTTTGGCGTCACGAACGCCTGGTTCAGCTCCCATTGCTCGCTGTGGTAATCCAGGTTGTCCGTGCCGGTCCAGAGCTGCTGGAGCAGCGAGACATATTCGCCGGCAAGGGTATAGCGATGGTCATGGCCGGGCTGTTGCTGGCCGAACATGGCCCATTCGTCTTTACGAAAGCCGGTGACGACGTTCAGGCCCCAACGGCCCCCCGAGATATGATCAAGCGTCGCGCCGAACTTGGCCAGATGCAGCGGGTGCCAGGGGCCATAGAATATATGCACCGTGGAAATCAGCAGGATGCGTTCGGTAATGGCCGCGAGAGCCGCCGCGGTCATCAGGGTGTCGAGCGCGGTTTCACGGTAGCGGATCTCGCCGCCGAATCCGCCCTTTGACAGCCAGTGCGCCGGCCCGAACACCAGTTCAAAACCCAGTGCCTCGGCCTGGCGCGTGAGCGCGGCGTTGTAGTCAAACGTCCAGTCGGTGCCCCTGGGATAGGTCGATATGGTCCAGCCGCCGTTGTGGATGGGTAAAAACAGGCCGAGCATCAGCGGCTGTTCCATCGCGATGCCCAGCGGGCTGTCCGGCGGGAGCGGCGGCAAAACGGGATAATCCATAGGTCACCTCAAATGTGAGCGCCGTTGCGGGGCAAACGATCGTTAAGCACGAAATCGCCGCGCAAAAACCATCGGGCTATCATTCCCGGGCGTCAGGTTAATCACGGTAGTCCGGCTCGCGCCGGTCAAGCAGGCGCCGCAGCGCCTCGAAATGCAGCTGGTAGCCGGGTTTATACTGCGCGCCCGGCGAGTCGTGCAGCGGGGTGTTGTGGATCTGGTCCTGCACCTTATCCACCTGTTCCGCGCTCAGTCCGCGCAGGCGCTGGCCGGTCCACAGGGCGAACAGCTGCACCCGCGCGGCGCGCTCCAGGGTATACAGGCGGTCATAGGCTTCGGCGGTGGAGCGGCCGGTCACCAGCACGCCGTGATTGCCCATGAACAGAATGGTTTTTTCACCCAGGATGGCCGCCAGCCGCTCGCCTTCCAGCGGATCGCGGGCCAGGCCGTCGTAGCCCTCGTCATAGGCTATCTGATCGAGCAGCAGCGCCTCGGTCTGGCCGAGCGCCAGCAGATGCTGGCTTTCCAGCCGGGTCAGCGCGCCGGCGTAGGGCATATGGGTATGGAACACCGCCTGGTGCTTGGCATGGGCGGCATGGATCGGCGCGTGTATACAGTAAGCGGAGCGCTGGATGATGCCTTCTCCGGCCAGTTGCCTGCCGTCAAAGCCGATGGTCATCAGCTGGCTGGCCCGCACTTCCGACCAATGCAGGCCAAAAGGCGGCAGCAGGAAACGATCGTCGCTGCCCGGCACCGCCAGGGTGAAGTGATTATAGATACCTTCGCTGAAGTCGTGCCAGACCGCGAGGCGGTGCGCGGCGGCGAGATCCAGCCGGGCCTCGCGCCCGGCCGTCGCGTCGCGATCGTCGGAGGGGAAAGAACTCATATTATTTTCCTTCAGGTTGCAATGAGACGTCTTTAAGCGACGATAAGGCGCCGTCCGGCGCGGTGCTTACGCCTTTGAGCCGGGTGCTGTAGACGGTAAAGTTCTGCTGTTCCACCAGGGGGATCACCGGCAGGTCGGTCTGGGCCAGGCGCTGGAACTCATGGAATTCGCCGGCCCGCTTGTCGGGATCGCTTTCCACCTGTAGCCGCTCGATAATCTGGTCCATCTTGGGGTTGGTATAATTCGAGGCGTTGGACCAGGGCGTGCCCTGGGCGATATTCTTGCTCCAGTAATGGCGCAGGCCGCCGATCTGCGGGTCCATCATCGGTACCCAGCGGCCGGTCTCGATATCAAAATCATAATCGCTGTAGATTCGCTTGATAAAGGTGGCCAGGTCCTGGTTACGTACCGTCAGCTCAATGCCTATCTTGCTCAGGCTCTGGCGAATGAATTCCGCCTGGTTCTTGAACCCATCGTTGACCGGGAAGTAGTCGATGGCGAGCCGGAAACGCACGCCCCCCTCTTTTCGCGGGTAGCCCGCCTCGTCCAGCAGTTTTTCGGCGGCGGCGGGATCGAAGGCATATTGCGGCACATCGTCGGTGGTATAAAAACGTTTAAGCGACGAGGGCACCGGGCCGGTGGCGGGTTTGCCCAGGCCGTACCACACCACGTCCACCAACGCCTGTTTATCGATCGCCCGAGCGATGGCCTGGCGCACCTTCAGGTTGGCCAAAATGGGGTTTCGCAGGTTGAACTCCACAAAGGTATAGGCCGCCGACGAGTCGTAGCCCTGCTTGGTCACCACCAGATGCGGATTCTGGCTCAGGCGTTGCACATCGGAGAGGGGGACCGAATCATAGGGAGCATAAAGCACGTCGCCGGTTTCCAGCGCGGCGGCGCGCGATCCCGCATCGGGGATAATACTGAAAATAACTTTATCGACCTTGGGTTTGCCGCTGTCCCAATAGTCGGGATTGCGCGCCAGCTCGATATATTGTCCGCGCTGCCATTTCACGAACCTGAACGGCCCGGTGCCCACCGGCTTGGCATTATAAGGACTGGTGCGCACATCGCCGCCGGCGAACAGATGCGCCGGTAAAATCTCCGCCTCGTTGGCGTTCAGCGAACTTAAAACGACCAGCGACGGATGGTCCAAGCGGAATATGGCCGTGTGGTCGTCCGGCGTTTCCACATCCCTGAGCGCGGCAAAGGTGGTGCGCCCGCGCGGATGCACCTTTTTCCATAACTCCAGCGCCGAATATTTTACATCCGCCGAGGTAAAGGGCTGTCCGTCGTGCCATTTCACCCCCTGGCGCAGGTGAAAGGTGATGCTCAGGCCGTCCGGCGCCACCTCCCAGGAGGTGGCCAGGCTCGGCTGCGGCTGCATATCACTGTCATAGGAAACCAGGCCCTCATAAATATTATTGGATACCACCCCATTGGGAAAGTTGGTATTGAACGCGGTGTTCAGCGCCACGGGTTCGGGTTGGACCAGGGCGACCAGGGTACCGCCGGCGGCCAGGGCGGACCCGGAGGCCAGGGTGAAGCTGATGCCGATGGCGGCGAAAAAAACACGGGGCAACGGTAGGTTAAACATAGGCATAAATGATGACCTTACATCCTCAATAAATATCCGGCGCGGCAAGCGGTAATAAAAATACTTTTTTTAATTAACAATTTAGAAACACCTTAAAATATAAATTAAGGCCGTATTTGGCCAATGCTTTTTTTGAATTAACTTAGAACCTGTGCGGTAATAAAATCGATAGCACAAAGTTATCTATAAACAGCAATTATTGATATTTAATGATGTTGTCTTCGCCGCGATAGACTCTTTTCGTTTTGAATAACATCGCCTGCACCGATGTAGAACCATTTTTATAATAAAAGGTTTAAACAGATGTTGAGAAATTGCCTGTCCGCCTTCTTTGTGGGAATACTCCTACTTGCGTCATGGTTTATCGGCGCGGCCGTGGCCGGCGAACCGCCGCCGGTCAGGGGGGGAACCCTGATTGCCGCCATATATCCCGAGCCGGTCACGCTGACGGCAACCTATAATAATCAATATTCCAACCGGGTGATTTCAGCCAATATTTTTGACGGCCTGGTCTACTATGACGATAAATTCCAGCCGCAGCCCCGCCTGGCCACCTCCTGGGAGGTGGCGCCGGACGGCCTGAGCATCACCTTTCATCTGCGTCAGGGAGTGAAATGGCACGATGGGCAACCCTTTACCTCGGCGGATGTAAAATATTCGGCGCTTGAAGTATGGAAAAAGGTGCATTCGCGCGGACGGTCGACGTTTTCGGCGTTAAAAGAGGTGGAAACACCTGACGACCATACGGCTATTTTCCGCCTCAGTTCCCCCTCTCAAGTGATATTAAGCGCGCTGGACGGCGCGGAATCGCAGGTGGTGCCGAAACATATATTCGACGGCAGCGATATTCGCAAGAACCCGGAGAATGCGCGGCCGATCGGCACCGGTCCGTTTCGCTTCAAAGAATGGAAACGCGGCCAGTATGTGATATTGGAGAAAAATCCCGACTACTGGGATAAAGGCAAACCCTACCTCGACCGGGTTATTTATCGTTTTATTCCGGACGCGGCCGCCCGCAGCGGCGCGCTGGAATCAGGGGAAGTGTCCTATATCCCTTATGCCGGCGTGCCGTTCTCCGATATCGCGCGCCTGAAACAAAACCCCGAGCTTAAATTTGAGTCGCGCGGTTATGCCTATGCGGCGCAGACCTATTTTATGGGGTTCAACCTGCGCTCGCCTATTTTATCCAACCTGAAAGTGCGCCAGGCCATCGCCCATATCATCGATCGCCAGCGCATAATCGACACCGTCTGGTATGGGCAAAGCAAGCCGGAATATAGCGTGGTGCCCGCATCCCTGACCCGGTTCTACACCGCCGACGTTCCCCGTTACGATTACGATGTGGCCAAAGCCGGCGCATTGCTGGATGAAGCGGGCTATCCGGTGAAAGCCGGGGGCAAGCGCTTTACGCTGCGATTGTATACCGATCCCAGTTCCAGCCAGTTCCTGCTGGCGGGCGAGTTTTTACGCCAGGAATTCGGCAAAATCGGTATCGATATCGCCTTCTCGCCGCTGGATAACGCCACGTTCCTGAAAAAAGTCTATTCGGATTATGACTACGATATTATTTTCCAGGGCTTTGGCGTGATGCTCGACCCGCAAATGGGATTGACCCGGGTGTTTGATTCCAAAGCGCAGTCCCCCGGCGTGCCATACGCCAACGCCTTCGCCTATAACAGTCCGGAAACCGACCGGCTGATCGCCGGCTATCAAAATGAGGTCGATCCCCAAAAGCGCATCGGTATTATTCAACAATTCCAACGGCAGACCCTGATCGATTTGCCGCTGTTGCCGGTCATGGAAGCGCCATTTTTCACGGTCTACAACCGTAAATTGCACGGACTGGATTTCTCGCCGGCGGGGGCGCACTCCGGTTTTCGCGATGCCTGGATTGCCGCGCAGCCCTGACGCCACCCTTAACCGTCCCAAGCGAGGTCTTTATGTCTTTATCTTTTTCCATCCCCGACGCCGGACCGGACGGCAGGTTTGCCGAGGCGGTCGCCGGGCGCGATACCCAGGCCCCGGATGTGATAACCCAGGCCGCGGCGCTCGGCGCCCGGCTGGCGGCCGGCGCCTCCCATAGGGACCAGCAGCGCATTCTGCCGCATGAGGAACTGGACTGGGTGCTGCGGGCGGGGATCGCCGCCGCGCGGGTGCCCAAGGCTTACGGCGGTCCCGAACTGTCTTATGCGGATCTGGCGCGCGTGGTGATCCTGCTGGCAAAAGGCGATCCCAACGTGGCCCAGGTGCTGATCCCGCATTTTACCTCGGTGGAGCGTATCCGCCTGACCGGCACCGACGCCCAGCGGCAACGCTATTTTCACGGCCTGCTGCACGGCGATTTAATCAGCGGCGCAACCGGCGAACGCGGCGGACAGTTTGTCGCGGATATGACCACCCGTCTGATGCAAACGTCGCAGGGGCTGCGGCTGCGCGGTAAAAAATTCTACAGCACCGGCGGCCTGATGGCGGACCGGTTGCGCGTGACCGCCAGGGACGATCGCGGCGACCAGGTATCGGTGTTTGTGCCCCGCGCCCGGCCGGGTATTGTGCAGCACGATGATTGGGACGGCATGGGGCAACGGTTAACCGCCAGCGGCACCACTGAGTTCCTGGATGTGGCGGTGGCGGACGATGAGGTGATGTTCTACAGCCGCGACGAGGGCAAAAAGCGCAATTACCAGCCGGCGGCCACACAAATGCTGCATTCCACCATCGAGGTGGGCATCGCCCTGGCGGTGCTGGACGACGCGGTGGCCTGGGCGCATCGCGGCGCGCGTCCGCGCGCCGATTCGGGGGTACAGCGCTCCGTCGACGATTGGTTTGTCCAGCATACCATCGGCAATATCATCGCCCACGCGCACGGCGCCGAGGCGGCTTTGCTGCGCGCCGCCGCGCTGGTGGACCGGGCGGCGGCGGCCTGGCACGGCGGTGTAACCGGGGATGAGCTGGAGCAGCGGCTGATAGAAGGCTCCATCGCCACGGCCGAGGCGAAAATCGTCTGCAACGGCGCCGCCCTGAGGGCCGCGGAGCTGATATACGAAGTCGGCGGCTCTTCCGCGACCCTGCGGGAAAACAATTTTGATCGCCACTGGCGCAATGCGCGTACCCATACCACCCACGATCCGATCAATCACCGCTATCGCGTGGTCGGCAATTATTACCTTAACCGGATCCCGCCCCCCATCACCATGTATGACTGATCCCCGGCGCGGGGGAAATAGGGTAAACAAGCGGAGCCATAACCATGCCACAACAGAAAAAACAATTGCACCTGGGGGCCTTTTTGCAGGATGTCGGCCATCATATCGGCGCCTGGCGGCATCCCGACGCCCCGGTAAACGCCGGGATGAACCTGGAGCATTTCAAGCTGCTGGCGCGCCGGGCCGAAGCCGCCAAATTCGATATGATTTTCCTGGGCGATCAGATGACCTTCCAGTACGAGGAGGACGAGCATATCGGCCGCACGACGCGCACGGTAAACTACGAGCCGCTGACTCTACTCTCCGCCCTGGCGATGATAACCGACAAGATCGGGCTGGTGGCGACCGCCTCCACCAGCTATAACGAGCCGTTTAACGTTGCGCGCAGGTTCGCGTCGCTCGACCATATCAGCGCCGGACGTTCGGGCTGGAATGTGGTCACCTCCTGGACCTTGGGCGAGGCGCTGAATTTTAATCGCGACGAGGTGATGGAACACGGCCTGCGTTACCAGCGCGCCCAGGAGTTCGTGGACGTGGTGCAGGGATTGTGGGACAGCTGGGAAGACGACGCGCTGCTTAATGATAAAGCGTCGGGGCATTTCTTCGACCCGCGCAAACTGCATGTGCTGGATCACCAGGGGCGGTTTTTCAAGGTGCGCGGACCGCTGAATATCTCGCGCTCGGTCCAGGGGCAGCCGGTACTGGTGCAGGCGGGGTCGTCGGACGATGGCCAGGATCTGGCCGCGCGCCGGGCCGAGGTGATTTTTACCGCCCAGAGAACCCTTGGCGAAGCCCAGGCGTTTTACCGCGGCGTGAAAGAGAAAATGGCGGCCCATGGCCGCGATCCCGATACGCTTAAGATCATGCCGGGCGTATTCCCGATAATCGGCGAGTCCGAAGCCCATGCCCGGGAAAAATTCGAGCAATTGCAGGCATGGGTCGATCCGGAAATCGGCTGGCCGGTGCTGGCCCGCCATTTGGGCGGGGTTGATCTGTCGTCCTATCCCCTCGACGGACCGCTGCCGGAACTGCCGCCGACCCAGGGCAACCAAAGCCGGCAGGGGCTGCTGGCGGCGTTCGCCCGGCGGGAAAACCTGACCATTCGCCAGCTCTACTGGCATGTCACCGGCACGCGCGGCCACTGGGCGATTTTCGGCACGGCGGCGCAGATTGCCGACCAGCTTGAAGAACGTTTTACCGGCGGCGGCGCGGACGGCTTCAATATTATGGCCCCCTGGCTGCCGGGCGGCCTGCTGGAGTTTATCGATCGGGTGGTGCCGGAGCTGCGCCGGCGCGGCTTGTTTCGCCACGACTATACCGGGGCGACCCTGCGCGATCACCTGGGGCTGGCGCGGCCGGCTAATCGTTACGCCGGACGGGCGACGTCATGAGCGGCGGATCGCGGCGTGAAATGAACCTCGGCGTATTTGTCGAGATGACCGGTCGGCATCTCGCCGGCTGGCGCCATCGCCAGGTCAACCCTCAGGGACCCATGGATTTCGGCCATTACCGCCAGGTGATTGAGATAGCCGAGCGCGGGCTGTTCGATCTGTTTTTCCTGGCGGACGGTCTGGCCATCCGCGATCGTTCGGCCGAGCGCCTGGGGCGGGGGCCGAAGGCGCATTTCGAACCCTTAACGCTGCTGTCGGCCCTGAGCCAGGCGTCCCGGCATATCGGGCTTATCGCCACGGCGTCGACCACCTTTAACGCGCCTTTCCATATCGCGCGTAAATTCGCGTCGCTGGATTTTCTCAGCGGCGGCCGGGCGGGGTGGAATATCGTCACCTCCTCAAGCGCGGCGGAAGCGGAAAATTTTGGCGACCAACCCATACCCCCGGCCCAGGAGCGCTACCGCCGCGCCGGCGAGTTTGTCGAGGTCGTGCGCGGACTGTGGGACAGCTGGGACGATGACGCCATCCTGGCCGACCCGGCCTCGGGAGTCTATTTCCGGCCCGACGGCCTGCATGCGCTGGATCATCGCGGCGAGTTTTTCAACGTGCGCGGCCCGCTGAACATCCCCCGGCCGCCGCAGGGCCATCCCCTGCTGGTTCAGGCCGGTTCGTCGCAGGCCGGCATGGCGCTCGGCGCAAGCGTAGGCGAGATCATTTACACCGCCCAGACCACCCTGGCGGACGCGCAGGCGTTTTATGGCCAGTTAAAGGCCCAGGCCCAGGCGGCGGGGCGCCCCGCGCAGGCGCTGCGTATCCTGCCGGGCCTGTTTCCGGTGGTGGGCCGCAGCCGGGCCGAGGCGCAGGAAAAATTCGCCTATCTGCAATCGCTTATCCATCCCGAAGTCGGCCTGGCGCAGCTTGAGCACCATCTGGGCGGCGTGGATCTGTCCGGCTACCCCCTGGACGGGCCATTGCCCGATCTGCCCGATAGCGGGACGGGCGCCACCAGCCGGATAGCGCTGCTCCAGCATATCGCCCGGCGCGATAACCTCACCATCCGGGATTTATATTTGCAGGTGGCCATTGCCCGCGGCCATCCGGTCCTTACCGGCACCGCCACGGATATCGCCGATATGATGACCGCCTGGTTCCAGGAGGGCGGCGCGGACGGGTTCAATATCATGCCGGGCTGGCTGCCGGGCGGCCTGGCGGATTTTGTCGATCTGGTGGTGCCGGAACTACAGCGGCGCGGGGTCTACCGCCGGCGCTACCAGGGCGCCACCACCCGGGACATCATGGGCCTGGCGCGCCCGGCCAGCCGCTACGCGGCGCCGGTGGATTATCGTTAACGGCGGGAAGCGGGTATAGCGGTAAACCGCCGTCCAATACCCGCCTTGTAACCAGAGATGCAAAAAGGTAAAACAAATGAATAGCCGGGAACAGGCCCCAGGCCCCGCGGGGCGGGATGGGGAAGAGAATACGGGGTTTCTTGCGGCGGCCGAGCAGTTCAGGCTGCGTTTTGCCGCCGGCGCGGCGCGGCGCGACAGCCTGCGGATATTGCCCCATGAGGAAATAGACGCGCTGCGGCAAAGCGGCCTGCTGTCGATGCGGGTGCCGCGGGAGTACGGCGGCCGGGAAGCGGATCTGCTCACGTTCTCGCGCGTGATACGCCTGCTGGCGGCGGGCGATCCTAATATCGCCCAGGCCATTGTTCCGCAGTTCGCCAATCTGGAAAAACTGCGTTTATACGGCACCCCCGCCCAGCAGCGGCACTACTTCGATCTGGTGCTGGGGGGGACCATGATGAGCAACGCCGCCGCCGAACGGGAAGGCGCTTTTATCGGCGACATGGCGACCCGGCTGGAGCGGCGGCATGGGACATGGCGTCTGCGCGGGCGCAAGTATTACAGCACCGGCAGCCTGTTTTCCAGCATTATCCTGGTCACCGCGGTACACGAGGACGGCGGACGGGCGGCGGTGTTCGTGCCGGTGGACCGCTTAGGGGTCACCGTCAGCGATGATTGGGACGGGATGGGGCAACGCACCACCGCCAGCGGCACCACGCTGTTCGATAATGTGCTGGTCGCCGAAGAGGAGATATTGCGCATTCCCGCCTATGGCCAGCGCCGCACCCATGAAGGCGGTTTCGCGCAGCTGATCCATGCCGCCATCGACGCCGGCATCGCCCTGGCGGCGCTGGCGGATGCCTGCGCCTATGGGCGCACCCAGGCGCGGGTGCTGCGCGAGAGCGGCGTAAGCGGCGCCACCGCCGATCCCTATGTGCTGCACACCGTCGGTGAAATGGCCATCATCGCGCACGGCGCCGAAACCCTGCTCGAACGCGGGGCGCTGCTGCTGGACAATGCCCTGCGGGCGGAGTGGGCCGGCACCGAGGCGAGCGATCGCCTGCTGGGGGAGGCGTCGATTGCGGTGGCCGAGGCAAAATACGCCACCTCCGAGGCCGCCATCCGGGTAAGCGAAATGATCTATCGCCTTGGCGGCGCCTCGGCGACGTCGGCGGCGCTTAACCTTGACCGGCACTGGCGTAACGCGCGCACCCATACCACCCACGATCCCGTGGCGTATAAGGCGCGGGCGGTGGGCGATTTTTATCTAAACGGCACGTTGCCGCCGATCAATACTAAAATTTAAGGGGTTTGGTTATGGAACTCGGTTTAGCGGGAAAAGTGGTACTGGTCACCGGCGGCAGCAAAGGCATCGGCCTGGCCGTCGCCCGGGCCTTTTTACGTGAGGGCGCGCGGGTGGGCATCGTGTCGCGCGATACCAATAACCTGGAGCAGGCGCGGCTGGCGCTGGCGGACGACGGGCCCGGCGTGGCCGTGGCGCGGGCGGACCTGAGCAACAGCGAGGAGGCGGAGGACGCCGTCGCGCAGATCGTCCGCCAGCTGGGGCCGATTGACATCCTGGTGAACAGCGCGGGCGCCGCCCGGCGCAACCCGCCGGAATCCCTGGACAGCGCCGCCTGGCATGCCGCGATGGACGCAAAATACTATACCTATATCCACGCCCAGGACGCGGTGCTCAAGCGTTGGGTGGCGCTGGCGGGAAACGGCGACGCCGCGCCGACTCGCCAGAACGGCGCCGTGGTCAACATCATCGGCACCGGCGCGCGCGCGCCGCATCCGTCCCACCTGGCGGGCGGGGCGGCCAACGCGGCGCTGCTGTTGTCCACGCTTGGACTGGGACAGTATTACGCGCGGTACGGCATCCGGCTCAATGCGGTTAATCCGGGTTATACCTTAACCGATCGCATCGATCACACCATCGGCCATGAAGCCCGGCGGTTGGGCGTGACGCCCGAGGAGGCGCTGAGCCAACTGAGCGCCGGGCTGCCGCTGCGCCGCTTCGGCCGCCCCGAGGAAATTGCCGACGTGGTGCTGTTCCTGGCAAGCGAACGCGCCAGCTATGTGGTCGGCGCGTATATCTCGGTGGACGGCGGGCAGCATACGATCCTGTAACCACGCCGCGCGAGGATGGCCGACGGGCGGCGGGCGGGCGTCCCGGTTCGGTCATCACGGGGTCGGATGGACGTAAGTTCCGGCCCGGGGATCAAGCGGCCGCCAGGATCAGGCTGCGCGTATAGGGATGGACCGGGGCGTTGAGTATCGTCATTGCATCCCCCGCCTCGACCACATTGCCCTCTTTCATCACGATAATCCGGTGCGCCATGGCGGCCACCACCGCCACATCATGGGTAATGATCAGATAGCTCAGGCCATGCGCCCGCTGCTGGCGCTGCAGCAGGGCAATGATCTGCCGCTGGATGGTCACGTCAAGGGCGCTGGTCGGCTCATCGAGCACCAGAATATCGGGGTTGATGATCAACGCCCGCGCAATGGCGATACGCTGGCGCTGGCCGCCGGAAAATTCATGCGGATAGCGGCGCAGCAGGTCCGGAAACTGGGTTTCCACCAGCCCGACCTCGGCGAGGATGGCGATAATGCGTCGCTCGCGCTCGCGCGCCGACAGTTCGGGATGATGGAAATGCAGACCTTCCCCCACCACCTGGGCAATATTCATGCGCGGAGACAGCGAGGAGAAGGGATCCTGGAACACCGCCTGGATTTTGCGGCGCTGTGACCGCCGCGCCAGGGAGGAATGCGCATTGGCCTGATGCCATGACATGCCGTCGATACGCAGTGAACCTTCATGGTCCATCAATCCGAGCACGGCGGCGGCCAACGTGCTTTTGCCCGAGCCGGATTCGCCGATAACACCCAGCGTCTGGCCGCGCTGCAACACGAAATCGGCATTCTTGACCGCCTGAAAACGATGACGCCGGAACCAGTTGCCCATCCCCGGCTGCGAGACCGGATAACTGATATTCAGGGCTTTGCCTTCCAGACGCGGATGCCCTACGCTGTCTGCGGGAACGGCGTCGATATCCCGTTGCGGGCGGCTGTTGATAAGCTGGCGGGTATAGGGATGCGCCGGCGACTGGAACAGTTGCCCGGTAGGGGCGACCTCCACGATCTTGCCGGCTTCCATGACAATAACCCGATCGGCGAAACGGCGCACCAGGTGCAGGTCATGGGTAATAAGCAGGATGGATAAACCGTTCTTGCGCTGCAGGGCGGACAACAGTTCAAGGATTTGCAGCCGCAGGGTCACATCCAGCGCGGTGGTCGGTTCGTCCGCCAGCAGCAGTTTGGGCTCGCCGGCCAGCGCCATGGCTATCATGGCGCGCTGGCGCTGGCCGCCGGAAAGCTGGTGCGGATAGGCATGGGCGCGCCGTTCCGGCTCGGCGATGCCGGTCTCCGCGAGGCGGGCCACGGCGTGCGTCCAGGCGTCTTTGCCGCTCATGCGGCGCTTGATCCGGTAGACCTCGGCAATCTGTTCGCCAACGGTATGCAGCGGATTGAGCGCCGTCATCGGCTCCTGGAAAATCATCGAAATATCCTTGCCGCTGACGGCGCGGATGTCCGCCTCAGGCAGCTTAAGCAAATCGGTGTGGCCATACAGCGCCTGTCCCGTCACCCGGGCGCCGGGAATCAGGTGCAGCAAGCTCATGGCGCTCACGCTTTTGCCCGACCCGGATTCGCCCACCAGGGCGACCTTCTCATGCGGCTTGATATGAAAAGAAATGCCGTGCACGATCTCTTCGCCGTTAAAACCAATACGTAAATCACGCACGTCAAGCAGCTTAAGCGGTACCGCGTCGTCGACGGCGGCGGCGGATCTCTCTTGGGTGGCCATCGTATTTTATTTCCTTTGCAGACGGGGATTATAGATATCGTTCAGGCCATTGCCGATCAGCATAAAGCCCATAACGGTCAGGAAAATGGCCAGGCCGGGCAGGGCGGTCATATACCAGGCGGTGCGCAACACCTCGCGCCCGGAGCCCACCATGCTGCCCCAGGTCACCACGCTCGGATCGCCAAGCCCGAGGAAAGACAATGAGGCTTCCGATAAAATCACCTGCGCCACCAGCACCGAGGAGGCCACCATCACCGGCGCAATGCTATTGGGCAGCACATGGCGGGTAATGATACGCAGATGCCCCAGGCCGATGGTGGCGGCGGCGCGCACAAATTCCATCTCGCGCACGCGCAGCGCCTCGCCCCGCACCAGGCGGGCGATCTGCGGCCAGGAGGTCGCGCCCAGCGCCAGTGAAATACTGAATGTCGAGGGACCCAGCACCATCACCAGGGCGATGGCAAAGAGTAAACGCGGCATGGTCAGGAACACTTCGGTCAGGCGCATCAGGATATCGTCAACCCAGGACGCGCCGAAATAACCCGCGATAACGCCGATGACGATGCCGAGCACAACGGAAAGCGCGGTGGCGAACAGGCCGATCATCAGCGAGGTGCGCGCGCCGTAGAGCAGGCCGGAAAGCATATCCCGGCCCATCATGTCGGTACCCAGGGGAAATCTGGCGTCCGCGCCCGGCCAGAGGGTCGGGCTGCCGACCATATTGCGCGGGTCGTCGGGGAAAAAATAGGACGCCGACAGCGCGCCGAACAGGATCAGCAGCAACAACACCAAGCCTGTCTGGGTGGAGTACGAGCGCGCCAGGCGCGACAGAAAACGACGGGATATCATGGGCGCCGTCTCCCGATGCGCGGGTCCAGCGCCACATACAATAAATCCACCACCAGATTCATCAACACCACCAAAAAGGAACTGATAAGGAAAATACCCAGCAACAGGTTCAAGTCGCGGGAAAACACCGCGTCATAAGCCAGCCGGCCGATTCCAGGCCAGCCGAAGACGGTTTCCACCACCACCGAACCGCTTAGCAGTCCGCCGATTTCCAGCCCGGTAATGGTCACTATCGGTAACGCGGCGTTGCGCAGGATATGGCCGAAGATAACCCGCCATTCGCTTAATCCCTTGGCCCTGGCCGTACGCACGAAATCCTGCCCATAGGCTTCCAGCATGGACGAGCGCGTGATCCTGACGTACATCGACAAAAAGAACAGGCTTAGCGATAATGCCGGCAAGATCAAATGGCGCGAGACATCCAGCAGGTAATAAGCCTGATTGGCATAGTCCGCGCCCACCGTGGTGATGCCGCTTACCGGAAACCAGCGCAGGTTAATGGAAAACAGCACGATCAGCAGCAGGCCGATCCAGAATAACGGCGTCGCGAACCCGATGGTCGAGAACACCGAAATCAGTCCGTCCAATAGGGAACCCCGATAGCGCGCGGCGATAATGCCCAGCAACACGCCGACCACCAGGGCAAACAGGATGGCCGTCAAAGACAGGGTAATGGTGGCGGGCAACCGGCTGAGGATCAAATCGGAAACGGGCATGTTTTCCCGAAAAGAGTAGCCTAAATCGAAATGGGCCAGCGAGACGATATAATGAACAAATTGCTGCCAGATCGGAATGTTCAGGCCGTATAATTCACGCATTTCCGCCATATATTCCGGCGTGGCGCCGCCAGATTCACCCGCCACGACATCAATAACGTCCCCGGGCGCCAATTTCATTAATACAAAGGCCAAAAGCACAATGGTAAACGTGGTGGGCAAAATCTGGAACAACCGCCAACCTATATAACCAATTCTACCCTGCATCACCTATCCTCCCGTTAAAAATAAGGATACGCGGTGTTTACCGTAATCAATCCGGGTTACCGTCATAGAATTTACCGCATTCTCCGCGCGTCGCCTGTACCGGCCGCTAATAAGGTTTACAACGCTGATGAGATGCTCAGTGCGTTAAATTGCGACTGTCTTTCCAACGCGCGGGTAAAGGTTTCGAGGGATTCAATGAGTCTGTTTTCAAGCGCGCCGCTTAACTGCGGGCTGCTGTCGTACTGGGTAATCTGGCTGTCCTCGGAAAACACGCCGTGCAGGATTTCCTGGGCTTTCAGCGCGTTAAGCACCGGCTTGAGCGCATAGTCCAGCGCCAGCATATGCCCGACCGATCCGCCGGTCGCCATCGGCAATACCACTTTATGTTCGAACGCCCGTTCCGGCAGCAGATCCAACAGGGTTTTCAGCGCGCCGCTAAACGAGGCCTTATAGATAGGCGTGCTGATAATCACCCCATCGGCCTGGGCAAGCTGCCCGGTAAACACCTTAAGCGACGGACTGTCAAATCGCGCATACAGCAAATCCTGCGGATTAAAATCAAACACACTCCAGGGCGTAACCTTAATGCCTTGCCCCTCCAGCCAACGCTTGGCGATGGTCAACAGCGCCGCCGAGCGCGAGGGCAGGCGCGGGCTACCGGCCAGGGTAATAACATTCATTGCTGCTCCTTAATAAATACAATACTCAAATTGCGCAAAGCGTGGCTAACCGGGGCTCAAACAATCCTGCGCCCGGCAAAATTCCCAAAACTATCCCAAAATCAGAACAGCGCTATTACATATGTTTAACCACCTTATTACGCATGAAATAAAAATTAAAATATTATTTTTGGCTTTCTATAGCTGAAATCATGATTTCTGCACAGGGTACTTCTTGCCATAAAATCACGCCTTATGTTATGTTATAAGATAACAATAACTGGCGCCGGCACGGCGCTTTTTCAGCAAGGAGTAAAATTTGAATCGTTTACCCGTATCGTTAGCGGTGGCCATCATGGTGTTAAGTCCGGCCGCATTGGCCAAAACGGTCGACGCGGTCGCCAGTTTTTCCGTTCTGGCCGATATCGTAAAACAGGTCGGCGGGGATCACGTCACCGTCACCAGCCTGGTGGGTCCCGACGGCGACCCCCACAGTTTCGAGCCGGCGCCTAAGGACAGCCAGGCGTTGAATAAAGCCGATGTGGTATTTGTCAGCGGCCTGGGGATGGAAGGCTGGATGGATCGCCTGATTACGGCATCAGGCTATAAGGGCAAGGTCATCACCGCTTCCACGGGCGTAAGCACCCGCAAAATGGAAGAGGAAGGTAAAACCGTCACCGACCCCCACGCGTGGAACAGCGCCAAAAACGGCGCTATCTATGCGCGCAACGTCATGGCGGCATTGATTGCCGCGGATCCGGAGGATGCGGCTTATTTCCGCCGGCAGGGCGACGCCTACACCGAGAAACTGGAGAAGCTGGACAGCTGGGCGAAAAGTGAATTTGCCTCTATCCCGGCGGCCAAACGCAAAGTCATCACCAGCCACGACGCTTTTGGCTATTTCGGCGCGGAGTATGGCGTGGAATTCCTGGCGCCGGTGGGCTTTTCAACTGAATCCGAAGCCAGCGCCAGCGATGTGGCCGCCTTAATCAAGCAGATCAAACAAGAGCATATCCAAACCTACTTTATTGAAAACCAAACCGACCCGCGCCTGGTGAAACAGGTGGCGGCCGCCAGCGGCGCGCGGCCGGGCGGTGAGCTGTATCCGGAATCCCTATCCAAGGCCGGGGGCCCCGCGACCACCTATGAAGCGGCGTTTAAACATAATGTCGAGACGATGGTAGCCAGTATGAGGTGATTTGCCTGATAAAGATTTACGCCGGGGCATTGTCGTAAAGCGGCGCGCCCAGGTCGTGCAAATAACAGACAGCCTCAGCGCAGCGGCCCATTAGCGCTATGAGGCTGTAATGGATTATTGAGATGCACTCCCTACTGCGCTAATTTCGCTATAAATTAACTATATAAGATGACAGTTGATTGAGTCCGTATTATTAAATAATAATTCACTCCGTTCTTGCCGGCTCCATTGCGGTTATGTGTCGTTGCGAATACCGTAACTCTAAAATCTCTCCGTTTAGACAATCGATATTGAAAT
>NZ_DASWOM010000077.1:0-40536 GCF_036398755.1 Acerihabitans sp.
ATGGCCGCGCCGATTTGCGCACAGACGGTGAGGCCCTGTACAAACGGCTGGTCGTGCATAAGATAGGGTAAGGCGCCGAATGCGATACGTCCGCGAGCCGATGCGGGCGCAAGCAGCGTGTAGTCATCACCGATATCCGGAATATCATCGCCAGTCGCCTTGAGCTGTGTTCTTAACGTTGGAAACGGCAGGTCTTTGATCTTCAGCGGCTGCTGACCGCGCGCGTCGATAAAAACATCGAAAACATGGGTTTTCTCCCCGACCGTCATCACCGTCTGGTGTTTTTTTACGTCCATTGCATAGTCCGGCCCGAGGGTCAAAATGCTGATAATTCCAGCCTCGCGCAATGCCAGCAAGCGGCGAATCGATTGCGACGGAATCGCCGCATAGTTATCGATAAAAACGCGGGCGAGGCCCGCAAGGAATCTTTTATTGTCCGGTTCGCTGAGAAAAGGGACTATTTCCTCGACGGCTTCATGTAAACGCAGAATAGCGTAACGCCACGGCACCGTACGTCTGTCGCGTTTGTTGCGCTCTACTTCATTAAGATTGGATTCAGCCCAGGTAAAGGGACCGTATTTATTGCGATCGGCAAACCAGGCGCCAGCGAAACTATCGGCATCGAGGGTTCTTAACGATATATGTTCGCTCCAAAGCGGATCCGCCGCTTCAATTTCCTTAACGATGAGCCCGAAGACCCGGTTGAGCAAGCCGTCCGGACCGGCGGCAATTTCGTTTTTGATCGCGTTTTCCGTCGCGATGCATAAAGGTTCATAGGGGATCGGACAGTAAAAATCCGCTTCCGGCAGAATGCCTGAACGGGACATGAGCACAACTTTTAATGTCTCGCTTCCTTCGTCAAGATTAAACTGAATATGGTCATCATCGGTCTCAATAAAAGTGCCATGCTGAACAGCCACCGCCATTGCCGCGTCAATGGCGCTCAAAGAAGTACCCAAGATCCCCACCTTGCACGCCGTGATATTCGCTTCCATCAGCCCTGACCATAGGCTGGGAAAGAAGGTGCGCGTCGACGCGCTTTCGTCGGGCCAGACGTGTCCGGTGGCGATAACCGTAAGATCATACAGTTCCGGCGCCGGTTTACCCTGCGCCCATAGCCTTACGCCATCGGACGTGGCTTCCAGATCGGTGACCAGGCATGATTCATGTACATTCACCTCGAAGCCCAGCTTTTTCGCCTGCGCGACCAATTCCAGAAACTGGTCGCGAAAATATTCGCCGAGAAGAATACGCGGCAGAAACTGTCGGACGTGAAGTGAAGAAGACTGGACGCCATAACCGGCCAGATGGTCCTCGCTCTGGCTTCGCAGCCAGTCGATGTAGGTCGAAAAAATCGGTGGAATTTCTATGCTGGCGATATTAGCCAGCATCATCCTTGAGTTTTCTTCATTATTATAAGGCATGCCCACGCCGGCCTCTTTGGCCTGTTCATAGATACAAACCGAAAGAGGCGACCTGTTCTTCAGAAGCGAAAAAAAAGTATAAATCCCTGTCGGCCCAGCGCCGACGATAGCGATCTTTTTCATCGTTGTTCAACCGTCTTCATTGTCATAGCACCTATCCGTATGCCGGAAATCCGGCTTGCCCACCAGGCGCAAGCCAATTATAGAATCTACGGGAAAATAAACGTCATGCAGGATAAGTGTGGTAGAAAACGCATAATGAGCAAATTTCGCGCCCAATAGGGCGCAGGGCATCGAGATAATCAACGGTTTAATAAAAATGAAATGATGGGTCCACAGCGCGACGCGCGCGATGTATCCCTCAACTCCTGGGCACGGCTTTACGGCCAGGATGGATGGCCAGGGACAGCCCCGCGACGGCGAGCATCAGAATAGTGATAAAAATAAAGGCATTGGACAGCGAACTGCCGTGTGCGATATACCCCACCATTGCCGGACCGGCCAATACGCCCAGATAGCCCATGGTGGTGATGGCGGGCACGGCCGCCGCCTGGGGCATCAGCGTCTGGCGTCCGACCGCCGAGAACATCACCGGCACGATATTGGCGCAACCGGCGCCAACCAGTACGTAACCCAGCAGCGTAAGCGACCAGGCGGGAACAAACGTCACCAGAGCAAATCCGCCGGCGGCAACCACAGCGCCGCCGAAAACCATGGGCAACGCGCCGAGCCAGGCTATTAGCCTGTCACCGGTTAGCCTGGCGACAGTCATCGCCACGGCAAAGGCCGTGAAGCCGAGGCCGCCCATTGTTTCGGGCATGCCGCGCACTTCGGTCAGGAATACCGCGCTCCAGTCGAGCACCGTGCCTTCGGCAAGGAAAACGGCGTAGCAAACAATGCCGATAAGCAGCACGATCCCGCGCGGTACGGCGAAGCCCTGGCCGGTGGCAGGGTTGGCCCAGGGAAGCAATCCTTCCAGGCTCAGCACCAGCAGCAGTGCGACAATAGCCGCCGCCGCGAGGCTGGCAATCAATACACTCGCGCCAAGCGTCAGCATCAGCGTCATAAAGCCCGCCCCGGCGATGCCGCCCACGCTGTACATGCCATGAAAACCGGACATCAAAGGTGTCCGCGCCTGCCGTTCCACGATAATCGCCTGAATATTCATGGCGCAGTCCGTTACGCCCACGCCAATGCCAAACAACAGCAGCACCGTGGCGAGGAGCGCGGTGTCTGAAATCCCGGCCAGCAGCGGCGTGGCCGGCGTAACGATGGCAAGCGCGACGGTTATTACCCGCCGGCAGCCGTAGCGGGTGGTTAGCATGCCGGTGAGCGGCATGGCAATCAGCGCGCCCATGCCCAGGCAGAGCAGCAACGTCCCCAGCGTGGCTTCATTCACGCCGGTATTGGCTTTTGCAAAGGGGACGATGACCGCCCAGGTGGCGGTGGCGAACCCGGCGATAAAGAATACCAGGCGTGTCGCGAGCCGTGGTCCGGCCTTGAATGCTATGGCGTGCATGATGCTTCCTTTCAGCGAAGGGGAGTCAGGATCCGCAGGACGTCGGCATGCAGGGCAGCCGAACCACAGGCGACTATGGCGCCGCCGTTTTCAGCTCTGCCGCCCTCAAGCGTGGTGACAATACCCCCGGCCGCTTCAATGATCGGGATAAGCGGCACGATATCGTAAGGTTGCATTGAATACTCGACGCAGATATCGATGAACCCGGCCGCCAGCATCGCCATGGCATAACATTCACCGCCGTAGCGGGTCATCAATACCTGCCGACTCAAATCCGCGAAGTGATTGCCGGCATGCAGCGCGATGGATTCCGGCGCGGTGGCGTGAAGAATGGCCTGATCCAGCTGAATATTTTGCCGGGTGCGCAGGCGTATTTCACCGAGCGGCCCGCAGGTCCAGGCGTTGTCGCCGTCCGACCAGAAACGTTCGCGGGTGAAGGGCTGGCTCATCATACCCATCACCGCCCGTCCTTTATGGGTCAGGCCTATCAGCGTTCCCCATACGGGCAGGCCACACAGGAAGGGGCGCGTTCCGTCGATGGGATCTATAACCCACTGAAAATCACCGTGGCCGACGTTACCAAACTCTTCACCCATAATGGCGTGGTCCGGGAATTGGGCGGCAATATGTTTTCTGAGTGATTTTTCCGTCGCGCGATCGGCGTCGGTGACCGGATCAAAACGGAATCCTTCCTTGGGTTTATTCGACACACCCAGGTTGGCGCGCTGCCGATAGCTCTTCAGGGTGATGTCCTCGGACAGCGCCGCCAGTTGATGAAAAAAATGGATATCGGGTAGGGATGACATGTTGTGTTCCTCTTGTAAGGTCGACAGGGGTTGACAGGCCGAGGGCCGATGCACGATTATGCTCATTAATGCTCGATGTAAGAATTTACAAGGAAATTTCATGCTCGATTATGCAGCTTTTCCCGACCAACGACAAGTCCTGATCCGCCGGATCCTTCAGCAGGAGGGCCGGGTGGTCTGTGTTGAACTGGCGACGCAACTGAAGGTCTCCGAGCACACTATTCGCCGTGATTTACAAGAGCTTGCCAACGAAGGCCTGTGCAAAAAAGTGTACGGAGGGGCGGTGCTGCAACTGCCGCGGGCGGATGACTTTGCCCATCGAAAAGAGCAGGATTTTGCAAAAAAAGACATAATCGCTCATAGATGTGCGCAACTGGTCAAGGGCGATAGCTGTATTTTTATCGATGCCGGCACCACTAATCTCGCCATAGCCAGGGCGCTGCCGGCAGATATGCGGGTGACGGCCGTGACCAACTCCCCTGAAATTGCGGTGGAACTGATGAAGCGCGCCCAGGGTGAAACCATTGTGCTGGGCGGGCTTCTCCAGAAAGCGCAGGGCGGGTGTGTGGGCAGCGCCGCGGTAGACCAGCTTCGTGGAATTATTTTCGACCAGGCATTTATCGGCGCCTGCGCCATGAATGCGGAAATCGGGCTGACGGGGTTTGATTTTGAAGATTGTGAGTTCAAAAAGGCGGTCATCCGGCAGAGCAATGAGGTCGTGGTTGCCCTTACCGCGGATAAAGTGCCAGGCGTGGCGCGCTATATTGTGGCCGATGCCGGTGAAATCGATGTGATGGTGGTGGAGGAAAGCCTGGGGAAAGACATTTATAATGCCTTCAAAGCACGGGATATACGCATTTACACCGTCTGAAGCGCATGGGTGCCGGTACCCCGGCATGGGGTCGCGGGAATGAAAGGGGCGCCGAAAACGCCCCGGAGTATTATTTACTGCGGCCCAGGATAAAACCGAGCAGCAGCCCTATGGTCCCGATGGCGGCAAGTCCCACCAGCGGATTTTCACGAACGTGTTCACGAACGCCCGCCGCCGCATCGTTGAACACTTCAGACACTTTAGCCGTAGCCTGCTTGGCCGCGCCTTTCGCTTCCTGTTCGGGGGAATCGACCGCTTCACCGAATTTTTTCTGGGCCGCCCCGGCAAATTGATCGGTTTTGTTTTTTACCTTGTCGGCAACGTCATCGATGGCGTCATTATTTGGTTTTGTAATCTCAGACATAACTATCCCTCTTTTAATTATTCACAAGATAAGAGTAGTTAAGTTTTGCTAATAGGCATAATCGCCGCGTCGAAATCAAACGTCTCCAGCTCCTGGCGATAGGGAATCGACGTTTGCGCGCCGAGCCGGGTTACCGAGATGGCGCTGGCTTTATGGGCGAAATTGATGGACTGCGCAAGCGTATTTCCTTCGCTAAGCGCCACCACCAGCGCGCCGTTGAACGTGTCGCCGGCAGCGGTGGTGTCCGCCGCGTTAACCCGATAACCGGGAATTATTGTCCCCTGGCCATCGTGAAAGAGGTAAGCCCCCCGGCTTCCCAGCGTGATAATCACGCTCTTCACTCCCCTTTGGATAAAATAACGCGCCGCCTGGCCGGCGCTTGTTTCATCGATAACCTTAATGCCCGTTAATATTTCGGCTTCGGTTTCATTCGGGGTAATAAGATCCAACTGCGCGAGCAGGCTGTCGGTTAAGGGCCGGGCCGGTGCCGGATTCAGAATGACATACCGGCCGGTTTGCCGCGCAAGCGCAATCGCATGTTCGATGCCCGCCATGGGTGTTTCCAATTGCAACAGTAAATAGTCGGCGTTAAAAATGTATTGCGCGTGCTTTTCAACGACCGATTTGGACAGCATGGCATTGGCGTTCGCGCAAATCGCGATACAGTTTTGCCCGTTATCATCCACCAAGATAAAGGCGATACCCGTGTTTTCATGCCGGCATATCTCTACCGCCTCGGTATGGATGCCGTCGGCCTTAAAAGCCGATAGCGCGCTGCGTGCGTAGGGATCATCACCCACGCAGGTGATAAAAGTGACGTCCGCGCCCAGACGGGCGGCGGCCACGGCCTGATTGGCGCCTTTTCCGCCGCCGGCCAAAATATGGTGGTGGCCGGCCACGGTTTCCCCCGGCACGGGCAGGTGATGCGCGCGAATAATATGATCCTGGTTAACGCTGCCAAGTACCACGATACTTTTTTTGATCATGTGAATATCCTGAATTGGAATGCGCTGGTTGGCCGCCCGGCCAGTAACAAGAAAACCCGGGGCGGGGCAATTATTTTTTCTGTCGTTGGCTGCGATAGGTGTCCAGCACCACCGCCACGATGATAACCGCGCCGGTTATCACCCGTTTCGTGGGCTCGCTTGCCCCGATTTGCGCCAGCCCCGCCGCCAGTACGGAAATAATCAAGGCGCCCAGGAAAGTACAGATCACCGAGCCGCGTCCGCCCATCAGGCTGGTGCCGCCGATGACCACGGCGGCGATGACCTGCAGTTCCATACCCACGCCGCCGTTGGGATCCGCCGCTTCGAGGCGGGCGACCTGGAACAGCGACGCCAGGCCGGACAATCCCCCCATCAGGGCGAACACCGCGATTTTATAGGGGCCGGGATTGATTCCCGACAGGCGTACCGCCTCTTCATTGGTGCCTATCCCGATAAGATGGCGGCCAAAAATGGTGCGGGTCAACGCCAGATGTCCCAGCAAAATCACCAGGGCGGCAATGACAAACGACGGCGAGATGCCAAGAACAATCGGATCGGCCAGATAATCGTATATCGAGCCGATATACGCGGTACGGGAATCGGTTAATTGATACGCCGCCCCACGCGCCATCTCCAGCATGCCCAAGGACACGATAAAGGACGGAATACGCCAGAAGACCGTGATAAAACCGGTCAGCGATCCCACAAGCGTCGCCAGCGCCACGCCCGACAGCGCGGCAAGCCAGGGGTTCCAATGCAGGTTCAGGTAGGTGACGCTGACAACGGCGGCGGCTAACGCCAGTAAAGAACCCACCGAAAGGTCAATGCCCGCGATGATCAGCACAAAGGTCATCCCAACCGACATCACCATTAAATCCGGGATCTGATTGGCAATGGTGCTGAAGGTATTCATGCTTAAAAAGTGGTCGCTGAGAAAGGAAAACAGCACAATCATCGCCAGCAGCGCGCCGATAAGACCCAGATAGCTGCTCAGGCCGCGCCAGGAAGAAGGGGATACTGCATTTACCGCCTGTGGTTGTTTCATGTTATCCGGCCCGGTTTGATTAGATAATGGCGTGTTACTCATCCTGTGATTTCCCTGTATCCGACTGGGGGCCGTCAACGCTTTCTGTTTGTTGATAGCCGGAAAATGCCGCAGCCAAAAGGCGGTCCTGCGTCCAGGCGCCGCGGATAAATATGTCCACCAGTTTCCCGGCCGACAGCACGGCGATACGATCGCAAATAAGCATTAATTCTCGCAGATCGCTGGAAACGACTATCAGCCCTTTGCCGGCTTGGGTAAGCTCATTCATGAGTAGATAAATATCCCGCTTCGCCCCCACGTCTATTCCGCGGGTAGGCTCGTCGAATAAAATGATGTCGCAATTGCGCTCCAGCCAGCGGCTGATCAACACCTTCTGCTGATTTCCGCCCGACAGGCTTTCGACCGGTTGGCCGCTGCCCGTGGCGCGAATACCCAGGCTTTTAATCTGTTTTTGCGCCAAACGTTGTTCATGCCGCGCATTGACCACCGAGAAGCGGCTGATTTTATCGCTGTTCCCCAGGGAGATATTGGCGGCAATGGATTGCGGCAATAGCAGCCCTTCGCCTTTGCGATCTTCGGTAACCAGCGCCACCCGGTGTCTGATTGCGTCGGCGGGAGAGTGAATGGTTACCGGCTGGAGTGGATTACCGACGAATAATTGCCCGCTGTCCGCACGGTCCGCGCCAAAAATAACCCGCAATAATTCGGTTCTTCCCGCGCCGACCAAGCCGCTGATTCCCAGGACTTCTCCGCGGTGCAGGGTAAAAGAAACATCCCGGACAATATTACCCCGCTTCATATGATCCACTTTTAATATAGGTTCGCCCCGCCGGCGTCCGCTGATATCAAGGGTGCTTTCCAGATCGCGTCCCACCATTAACGACACCAGCTGGTCACTGCTGTACCGTTTGATATCGTCGGTACACACGACATGGCCGTCGCGCAGCACGGTAACCTCATCGGCAATCATGGCCAGCTCATCCAAACGATGGGAAATATAGATAAGCGCGACGCCGCGCTGCTTGAACAGCCTGATTTGGCTAAATAATAATTCGACTTCGCGACTGGTCAGCATCGCAGTCGGTTCGTCGAGGATGAGTATGCGGCTTTCACCGATTAAATTACGAGCGATCTCAATCATTTGCTGATGGCCCAGCCCCAGATCGCCCACCAGGGTATCCGGATCAATCGTTTGCAGGCCGACCATCGCCATGACCGGACAGGCCATTTCGCGCAGGCGACGGCGGTTGATCCAACCCGCGCGATGGGGTAATTGATCGATGAATAAATTTTCCGCAACGGAAAGGGTCGGCAGCAGATTGAGCTCCTGCATCACCATGCGGATACCCATTTTTTCCGCTTCTTTCCTATTGGCCGGCGCATAAGGCTGGCCCTGATATAGCATACTGCCGGTGGTGGGGATAACCAGCCCGCCGATGATTTTGGATAAGGTGCTTTTGCCCGCGCCATTTTCACCGGTCAGTGCCAGTACCTTCCCGGGATATAGTTTGAGGCTCACATCCGTCAGCACCGGCTCGCTATAGGTTTTGCCGATACCCGTTATTGAGAGAACTTCATGCCGATCGGTCATTTTGCGGTTATCCGGTGAGGGCAACATAACTGTGTTAACGGTCGGGTTTACAACGGCCCGGAATATATCCCGGCCCTTTGCCGGCGGGCCGTTGATTGCCTGATGACGTTATTGCTTGACGATAAGTTTTACCGGCGTTTCAACACTGCTTGCCAGTTCGCTCTGTTTTTTCCCGTTATTCAGCGCGGCTAACGCGGCATCAATACCAAATACCGCCTGTTGTGACGCGAACTGATCGGCGGTCGCCAATACCCGGCCATCGGCCAGCATCGGTTTGATTGCTTCGATGTTGTCATAACCCACAACCTGGACCTGGCCTTTTTTGCCGGCGGCGCGAACCGCGGAAACCGCACCCAGCGCCATATTGTCGTTATCCGCTAACAAGGCTTTGATATTCGGGTATTCGCTTAACATCGCCGCGGCGATGGCATTGGCATTATTAATTTCCCACTGCCCGGACTGGACAGACACGACTTTTATGCCCGCCTGCGCCATGGCATCCTGATAACCCTGGGTGCGTTGCTGGGAATTCGTCGACGTTGGAATGCCTTCAATAATACCTACCTGATCGCCGGCCTTCAGATGTTTTGCTAAATAAGTACCGATGTCCTTTGCGCCTTTGCGGTTGTCCGGGCCGACAAAGGGAACATTTAATCCTTTATCTTTCAGAACGGCGGCATCAAACTGATTATCAATATTGATAACAATGATGCCGGCATCGACCGCTTTTTTAATCACCGGCACCAGCGCTTTGGAGTCTGAGGGGGCAATGATAATGGCATCCGCCTTTGACACGATCATCTGCTCGACTATTTGAATCTGATTAGAGGTGTCGGTTTCATTTTTTATGCCATTAGAGATAAGATCAAATTTATCAGCATGTTGTTTCTGGTAATCTTTCGCACCCGTTTCCATCGTCAAGAAAAATTCATTAGCCAGCGATTTCATTACCAGGGCAATTTTGGGTTTTTTGTGCGGCGCATCGGCAGCGGAAACCGGCAAAGCAATGGCGGCTGAAAGCGCCAGTACCGCGGCGGCGCTTAAGACTTTAATAAATGGTAAATTTTTCATGAAATTATCCTTTCGAGAGAGTAACTATCAGGACAATAAAGTTGTGGTGGCCACAATATTATCGTACATATACTCCGTTTATCCGAAGTTGCCTTCAATGATGGGAGTATAAATAAAAGTCTATCTATCAGTAATATAACCAATAATTTACTGCTGCATCCGATGATAAACCAGCGAGCTGTTAGGCATATTGGATGCGCCTTTACGCTCGACTTTCAGGGAGGCAAACGCGGCGGCATATTGCACCGCATCGGTTAATTTTTTGCCATTGGCAATGCACCCGGCCAAGGCGCCGGTAAATGCATCGCCCGCGCCGCTGGTATCGATTACCGCTGATTTGTATGCGGGAACGTAGGTAAAAATATCGCCATCAAATAATAAACAACCTTGGTCACCTAACGTGATGATGACACATTTTGCCCCTTGGTCATGGATATTTTTCGCCGCGAGTTTTGCTGAGTGAACGTCGGTGATGAATATGCCGGACAACGCTTCAGCCTCAACTTTATTCGGTGTTATAATATCAATTAAATGCAATATTTCTTTTACTTCCGACACATAAGGCGCAGGATTCAATAGCACCAGTGACTGAAATGATTTAGCTTGCATTATCGCAAAGCGGGTAATCGGGAAATTATTCTCCAGCTGGGTCAAGAATACTTTACAGTTTTGGATTATATCTAAATCAAACAGAATATCATCTTGGGTGAAGGTTTCATTGGCGCCGAGGTCGATGCTTATCATGTTATCACCGGTGGCATTGGACACCCAGACAATGGCAATCCCGGTGGCGGCGATTTCATTTTCAAAAATGGTGAAAGAGGAGATTTCAGTATTAGAAATATACTTTCTCGCTTTTTCGGAAAATTCATCCATGCCCAGCTTTATCGCCAGATGAACATTATTGTTTATCTTCGCCGCCGCCACCGCCTGGTTGGTGCCTTTGCCGCCGGCGTAAAAATGGGTGGAAGAGGAACGAATAGTTTGCCCTATCTGCGGCAGCATCATCGTTTCCGAGACGATATCGACATTGAATGAACCTAAAATATAGATTCCTCCGTCGAGCAGCCTCTCTTTTTGATCCGCAGCGGAAGAAAAATCACGGGTACTTTCACCCAGTCCTTTCAGGATGGTGTTGATAACCGATTTTTCGAACAGGGATTCATCGGCAACGTCCGCCAACTTTGCGCCACCGTGGAACAGCAGGCAGGTGGCATGCGCGCTGAGCTGTTTTAAATCATTACGTATTGTGCGCGTGGTAACGCTTAACTCTTTTGCCAATTCAGCAACGTAGACATTTTTATCCTTTACCAGCTTAACTCGAATCGCTTTTTGTCTTTCGTTTTTATTCATCAAGCCTTACCTCGGAATCTATAGTATGAAATGAGGAACAGCGTTAATCACGCCAGGCTCATAAAAATGCCTAAAAAAAGGAAATTCTTTTTCCGATAGCGGCTTAAACGGCAAAATCAGGAGATCTATCACAGAATGGGAATAACGGACGAGGGGGCGTTATGGTTGAGCAACGGATGCGCCATGCCGGCGGATTAATCGGGACGAGGGCAAACGTCTCGCGGCATCCGCCCGGTGGTGACGTTGGTCACGGACATGGCGCTGTTGATGAAGGTGGCTAACCCGCCACCCCGCGCGGCTCGCCCTTAGCGCAAACCCGACTTATCGAGACCGAACGCCTTGTCGGCGGACCCCGGAACGGCCCGGAATGCCACGCCGGCGCGATTCCAGGCGTTGATCGACATAATGGCGAAGGTCAGATCGGATATTTCCTTCTCGGAAAATTGGCCGCGTACGCGTTCATAAAGATCGTCCGGCACATCGCCCGCCAGCCGGGTGAGGGATTCGGTCCACGCCAGCGCCGCGCGCTCGCGCGGTTGGAATAATGGGGATTCGCGCCAGATCGCCACGTGGTGCAGGCGCAGCGCGGATTCGCCGCGGATAGTCGCCTGTTTGACATGCATGTCCAGGCAGAAGCCACAGCCGTTAAGCTGGGAAGCGCGCACCTCGATAAGATCGATAATGCTCTCCTCAATGACGCCGCGCCTGACCACGGCCGAAAACTCGATAAGTTTGTTGTACTGTTCGGGTGACAATTGAGCATAATTAACACGTTGGGTCATGGCGTTTTTTCTCCGGTTATTAAGGATATTTATTATCCTTATGGACATATAATATCCTTAATTAAAATATTGTAAAGCGGCGCCGCGCCGAAGCGGCCGCATAGGTCTATAACCCAATGCAGGAAACAATCTTATGGACGGGGTATGTGTTTTTGCGCAGTTTCCCGCGCCTCGCCAAAACCGGCTCGATTTCCGCCGCCGCGCAACCGGGCGTCAGCCGGATCGTTCCAATAGCCAATCCATGGTGCGCTTGAGCAGGTCGTTCGGGACATCCTCGGCCAGGGTCACCGCCAGTGAGGCAAGGCTGACTCCCGCGAGGGATTGGCGCCATGCCGCGTCGGCGTCCCACATGATGCGCGCTATCGGGCACGGCTTGCTGTCGCAGGCGCCTTTTGCCCTGCAGGGGTTATTGCCGCGTATTTCATTGCAAATAAACGTCTGCCGTTTACCCTCGACAGCTTCGACAATATCCAGGAAGGTGATGTGCGACGGCGCCCTGGCCAGCCGGTAGCCGCCGCTCGGGCCAAGCGTGGTCGCCACCAGGCCGGCTTGCGACAGGCTTTGCAGCGCTTTCGACAGATATTCCTTCGGCAAGCCGTGAAATTCCGCCAGGGTTTTGGTGGACAAATAGCGCCCGGCGGGCATGCCGGCAAGCAGGGCGCAGCAGTGCAAGGCCCATTCGACCTGACTCTTGAGGTTCATGATGTTATCCGCTAAAACGCAACATTAGTTACGGATATATACTATCCGTAACTCGGGCGTTTTGTAAATATCCCGTCCGGGTAAACCTGTTTTGCGCTGTTTTTTAAATGATGGCGTGTAACGATACAATCAGCGTGGGGAAGAATCACAACCGGCCGCGGCAAAAAAAGCGGGATCGATCTCCTGTTCCCGCAGCCATGGATGGGTTTTCAGGTACTGATAAACGCTATCCCCGGGCGTTATCGCCGGATATCCATAAATGCCGTCCAGCTGTTCAAGGGTGATATGCACCATTGGATTACGGCAATAGGTTGAAATCTCTTGTGAGCCGTCTTTAATTTCTTTTTGCAATTGCGCGATAATCCACAGCGTAGGCCGCCACCAGTCATAAGCGAAATCAACGTGCTTGATCACCGAAGCCGCCGCCTGACGGTGTGAAAGCATGGCGAAAAAGTTGAGAATATTGTCGAGATGAAGACGGGCGCGACGATCGATATCCATCATTTCACCCAGGCTTTTATCTTTAAGCTCTGGACGCAGGCTTTGATAATCGCGCGCTCGGATTCCAATAGCTGGAAACGGAAAGTGATAACAACACCCATAAACGCCAACGCGGTGAACAGGACATTGATGGCATTGTAAATAGACGTGGTAGGCTCGCCAAAGGCGGAACTGGAGATATATTTAGAAAGAGGATATGCCGACAGCCAAAATAAAAATATGCACAAAAAAGTCATCGCTAAAAATTTTTTATTACTCATTGCCCTGTTGTCCTTATGAGCATGTGTTCGCAACCGCCTATACTCCCAGGCCCGCTGTTGCGTCGGGTTTATGCTAAAAAATAACACCGCGGCTCACCGGGAAGCAAGCCGCGGAATAATTTAACGCTTAATTTATACCTTCATCACTTTTAGCAGATGATCCGCCAAACGCAGGCTTAACGCCGCGCCGGTAAGCGTTGGATTCATGCACGAGGTCGAGGGCATCACGCTGGTGCCGGCAATAAACAGATTAGGGTGATCGTGAGATTGGCACTGACTGTTCACGACGGCGTTTTTCGGGTCATCGCCCATGATGGTGGTGCCCATGATATGCTGGCGATCCTGATAGCTGGTATCAATTTTGGCAATATCGGCATTGAGCAGGCGGGCGATATTTTTAAAATCCTTCAGCGCCACTTCCTTACCCGCTTCCCAATAATCGGTTACGCTGTAATAAATCTCCGGCAGCGGGATGCCGATGGCGTCGGTTTTGGTCTTGCTCGGCACCACACGATTTTCCGCCAGCGGCAGCGTTTCGAAATCAACGGCGAAATTCAGTGACCGCGCCGACTGGCGGCGTAGTTCCTCATCAAGCTTTGATCCAAGAACCCCTTTTTCAATCAGCGACGCGGCGTAATCCGCCGTCGGCACGGTGTTGCGCACTTTGGTCTTGTAGCTGGGGAAATCCTTGCGGAACTCACCGTCGCGATTATTAAGATAGACCAGCAGCTCGGTCGGTCCCTGGCCCGGCCAAACATCTTCTTTCATCATGATATTCATGCTGATGCCGGTATGTCCCATCAAATTTCGCCCCACCTGGCCGGAGCTGTTGGCTATGCCGTTCGGGTAGCGCTCCGACGTCGACATCAGCAATAATTTAGGCGATTCAATACCATAGGCGGCCAACACGAAATAGTTCGCGCTGAGGTGGTGCTCGGAGCCGTCGGGTTTTTTATACCCTACGCCGCTGATATTACCCTTATCGTCCGCCTCGATTTTGTAGACCACAGAGTTATCCAGTAACTTTGCCCCTAATCTTTCGGCCAGGTCGATATGTATCGAACCATCATACTTGGCGCCAATCGGGCAAACCGGGTTGCAGTTATTGTTGCCGGCACAGATCGGGCGATTGCCGTAGGGACGCGTGGCGCGGCCATTAGGCTCCATCACCGGGTTATAACCGTCCTTGCCCAATAATTCCGACAGCCGGGTAAAGAGATAACTTGGCGTCAGTCCTTTCATCGGGAACGGCGTGGAGCGCGGCGGCCACGGACGTTTGCCCTGTCCGCTTTCATCCTGCCCGTCGACGCCGGATACCCCCAGCTCGCGTTCGGCCGCGCCGTACCAGGGTTCAAGTTCATCATAACCAAACGGCCAGTCCCTGCCGCGGCCATAAAGCGAGTTCAGTTTGAAATCATTGGGGATCATGCGCCACAGGGCCGAACCGAAGTGCCAGGTTGTTCCGCCCACCACGCGCAAATATTTGGTCGGATATTTTACCGGGCCGGTTTGTTGCAGGTAGCTGCCATAGGTGGAAGGCACGTGAGGCAAATCGGGATAGGGTGAGCCCACGCCCTGAAGTTTCATATTGGTCAATGACATCTTGAACGGGGAATTACGAAAGCGCTCGACGATGTCCTCGCGCTTAACGCGCGGCCCCGCCTCAAGGATAATTACTGATTTTCCCGCTTTTGCCAGTTGGGTGGCGATCAGGCCGCCCATGACGCCTGAGCCGATGATAATCACATCGGCATCAACATTTTTTTCGCTCATAGATTCGATCCTTTGACCGAGGTTGGCTCAATGGGTTTGCCGCCCCAGGAGTCGGGGCCGCCGCCATAGGTCGGCACCACCAGAATGCCCTTGGTCGGCAGATACATTAACGCTTGCGCGTAGGCAATCAGCTCCAGGTGTTCACCGTCACCGACGACGCCGGTGTACCAGGCGGAAATCATCAGGGTCGCTGTGTGGATCAGCGCGTCATCCGGGCTCAGGCTTGCCAGGAACTCATCCACATGGCCAAAATGGCGGCCGTTGAGGTAATTGCCGAGCGCGGTAAGCCTGGCGGGAAAGTCGGGATGGTGTTTAACCAACGCGGTGTAATAGCGCTGGCCCAGGACCGGACTGACCGGGCGGCTAACCAAAAAGGAGGACAGGGGCATAAAGCCGCTCTCGCTTAATGCCTGCGCCCGCGCCTTAACGGCGGGGAACAGGGAGGCGCAAACCGCGCTGAGTGATAAAACACCCATCCCCTGCAACATGCGACGCCTTGCCATCGACACCGGCGGATGATTATTTTGCGCCATGTGGTCTCCTTTTGTGAGTTATCAGCACCACCAGCAACATCACGGCAAGCAACAGGATAATCCCGGCGGTAATCATGGCCGCCGGGCTGGTAAGCCTGGCCAGCAGCGGTTTGTCACCCCCTTCGCGAATCACCCTTACCCGGTCGGCGCTAACGCTAATCTTGGGATTGCCGTAATGCTTGAGCACGTAATTGCTGACATCGGCAATCTGCCGATCGCTGAGCCGTTCACTGAAGTGAGCCTCCGGGCCAAAGGCCGGCATGGCGATCTCTTCGCCGTTTACGTTACGACGCACGCCGTACAAAATAGCGGCGACCAGGTTATCCGGGCGATCCGCGCCGGTGGCGCTGTTATGAAACAGAGAGGGGTAAAGGCGGTTGCCCTGGCCGTCCGCCTGATGGCAGTTGGCGCAACTGCCGCTGAAAACCTGCCAGCCGGCATCGATATTATCCGTCTGGCCGCGCTGGGTCAGTTCACTGTCGGAGGGTTGTCCATATCCGTCGCGCGGCTTGGCCGCGCCGGTATCCACCGCCGGGATACGGCGCAGATAAGCCACCATTGCCTGGATATCCGCATCGGACAGGTGCTGCAGACTGTGCTCGATGGCCTCCGCCATCGGACCCGCCGCCTGCGCTTTGCCGCTGACGTGACCGGTCTTGAGATATTGCGTCAGGTCGGCGTCCGACCAGTCGCCGATGCCGGAGTTGCGGTCGGGCGTGATATTCGGCGCATACCAACTGCCGAGGCTGCCCCCGGACAAGGCTTTACCGTTGTCCTGACCCATCAAGGCATTGCGCGGCGTGTGGCAGGTATCGCAATGCGCCAGCGCGTTAACCAGATAATCGCCGCGATTGATGTTATCGGCAATGCCCGGGGTTGGCGTCAACGGGGTATCGCCGGCAAACAGCCGGTTCCACAGCGCCATGGATGCCCGGATATTAAAGGGGAAGGGTAAATGGGTTTGCGGCGCCGGCGTATCGACCGGTTGCACGCCTTGCATAAAATAAGCATACAGCGCATGGATATCGGCGTCGGTAATGCGCGAATAAGAGGTATAAGGCATGGCCGGATAAAGATGTCGACCCTGCTTATCGATGCCCTCTCTAACGGCGCGGGCAAAATCCCGCTCGCTGTAATCGCCAATGCCGGACACCGTCGACGGGGTAATATTACTGGCGACTATACTGCCTAACGGGGATTGTATCGCATACCCGCCGGCCATGGGCGCGCCCCGATCGGGAGACGTATGGCAGGCGCCGCAGTCAGCGGCGGTAGCGAGATATTTTCCTTGCGCAACCAGATCCTCTGATGCCGGTTTATCCGCGGCCCCTGCGTTGGGTCCGCCCGCCAAGAGAAGTCCCATGACGAGAGGGAGATAATGACGCCTCACGGTCTTGCTCCTTTAAATAATTAAAATAAAACGTATTTTTATAATTTTTTGCATTATGTCCAGCGGACTCATCATGTAAAACATGATGTATATCACCATACAAGTCATGTTTTATAACAAATAATTAACATATGGTAGGTTGTTTTTGTATCAGAATGATTCAGGGTCCTGAAAAAAGGTCCGCTGACGGGTAGGTGAATAATTTTCTTTTTAACGATAAAAAAGGCAGGACAGCCGATTGATAGCGGCAAAAATGTGATTATGATCGGGTTGTGCCGGGAAATCTTCGGGCAAACGCCCAAAGGTAACGCATCCGGCATGGAAGAACAGGCAGGAATATCGCGGCGGAGCGAAGGGAGTCGCCGGTTACAGCACGGTTTAAAAAATAAGATATTGATATTATATAAACACGCTGGTATAGCTTTAGACTAAACCAGCGGCGGCGGCGGTAGGCCGTAATAGCGGCGGGGGCGCCAACGTCACGGCTTTTATCGTATGGAAAAGTGGCGCCCGCCGTAACGTCATGGGCAGGTTTAATTAGCGAGGATACGGATATGACCGAGGAAAAATGCGAACTCACCTACTCCCAGGTGACCACGCTGTGTTTTATGGCTTTTTTTGTCCTGGCCGCCGGCATTTGCTGGATCCACGTCTGGCCATAAGCCGGGCTGAAAATATACGTCGCCTTTGCCGTTAGTACGGCGGCGGTCCTGCCTCCCCACGCCGCATCCGCCTGGATGCCGATGTGTTCTTGCGTCCTGTCGATTGCGCCGCGTCTCCTTCCGTTGTTTCCGCGCTGACCAAAATAAAGCGCTACCTTATTGACAAAATAAATGTCGATCGACATATAATTGCCAAATAGATGATGACTATCATCTATGTTGCATGGCATAAGCAGGCCGCCATGCCCGTTCGGTAGCTATACAGGGGAATATCATGGGCTTATTGCAGGGTAAGGTGGCATTGGTCACCGGTGGCACCTCAGGCATCGGCAGGGCGAGCGCCGTCCTGTTCGCCCGCGAGGGCGCGCGGGTGGCGTTAACCGGACGCCGGGAAGACGCGGGTCTCGCCGTAGTGGCCGAGATTGAACAGGCCGGCGGCAGCGCGATATTTATTGCGGCGGATCTGACGCGCACCGAGGCTATCGCGGCGGTCATTGAACAGGTGGCGGCGCGCTACGGCAGGCTGGATTGCGCGTTCAACAATGCCGGCGTTGCGGGCGGCGGGCCGATTGAAACGCTCGATGAAGCCTTGTGGGATCGGATCATCGACACCAATCTGAAGGCGGCATTCTTTTGCCTGCAGGCGGAAGTGGCGCAGATGAAGCGCCAGGGAGGCGGCGGCGCGATTGTCTTTAACGGCTCGGTGCTGGCAAAAATAGCGGTGCCCGGCACTACGATTTATAGCGCCAGCAAGGGCGGCATTGTCTCGCTGGCCCAGGCGGCGGCGGTGGAATTCGGACCCGCCGGCATCCGGGTTAATTCCATCAATCCCTCCATCACCCGCACGCCGATGACCGCCGGACGCATTACCACCGATGAGCAGGGTATCGAGTCGCATCCCTACGCCGTGGGCATCCCCTTGGGGCGCATGGCGGAACCGGAGGAAATGGCACAGGTCGCGCTGTTCCTGCTTTCCGATCGGGCATCGTATGTGACGGGACAGGCGCTGGTGGTGGACGGCGGCCAGAGTGCAATGTGAGAACAAAGGGCGGTGCTGCAACGTTTGCGCCGACGCCTGGGGATTGACGGCGGCGTATTCCCCCGGCCGGCGCCGGGGCATGGCATTTGCCGGTTATTCCGCCACGGTGAGCCATTCAGCCGAGTCGTCGAACATTTCCTCAACGATACGCGCCAGGATGGCTTTGTCGCTTTTACTGGCATCGGTGTCCAGTCCGTTGCGCTGCATCGGTTTGGTTTCGACGCCGGCGTCGGGGAAAGTCTGCTGAACGCGTTTGGTCAGTTCGGCCAGGATAAGGCTGTCGGCACCGGGCAAGGAGCCGAAATTTCGTTTATCGTAAATCAGTTTAACGTGCATGATCCATCCTCTTAATTTTACTGGCTGAATATACAGGTCTTGCCAGGATGATTGCAAGGCGCTTTCGCCGGATCCCGGGTAAAAAAAGCGGCGGCCGCGCCGTTTGCATCAGGGCTTGGCATGGCGTAGACGTGGCACCGTGTTAACATCAAGGGTATACTTTTCTGGTGTGCTCAATCCTTTTCGCCCCTTCGGCAACCTGACTTTTGAGTGGATATCCGCATAACAGCTCTGCCTGGGAATGAATATGATTAAACTAATTTACCGATTGCCGGTATTGATCCTGCTGGCCGGGTTGGCCGCCCACGCCGCCGCGGCTGAAAATCAATGTCCCCCGGCTAAGAAAACCATCAACGACAGCAATAACTTAATCATGTTAAGCGGTACCGCCAAAGGCGACATACGCTTGGTGGTGGCGGGTATGGTGGGAAAAGATCTGGATGAACAGGCCCGGTCAAGCATCAGTTTCGATGCCTGCAGCGCCCTAAGCGAAGAAGCGTACGACTACCACAAGACGGAGGGCCATATGACCCTGCGCATGTCCAATCATACGGTAAAATCCGGCGATGGCTGGGAGAGCGAGTACGATATCGCCATCATCATCGACCAGGACGGCAAGCAGTCGCTGGTTAACCATAAGCAGGGTAAGAGCCGGTTTTTTGTCGGCGAAAAGGGCGTGATCACTTCCTCGACGGATGCCTTTACCATCAACGGCCAACCCGGTTTTACCACCGCGATCTATGATTATGATAAAAACCTGCGGCTCCTCAAAAGCACCGCGCGGGGAAGCGATCCCTTCAGCAACGACGTAAATATCTATGCCTATGATGATAAGGGTTATTTCAGCTCAATGCGTTCGCTGCACGCCAGCACCCGCTACCTGTATGGCGTAGACGGCAGGGAGGCAGGCTCTTTCTCGGTGTCCATAACGCCGATGAGCCAACTGACCAAAGTGGAAGAGTGCCGGCGCAACGATGATAGGGGCAACTGCATCCTGAGCTATGGCAGCGACAGGGAAATTCTGCCGCTGGCGGTCATCAGGCGGCACCGAAGCACGGCCACGCAATATCAGTACTGGGACCAGGACTCGCATTGACTTTCCTTGCCTACCCGATTTTCCCCAAAAAAAAAAGCTGCCGCGGCAGCTTTTTTGCAATCATGGAAATTAATACATGGCACCGGGCGGTACGTCTTTCACGGTATTAACGTATGACAGCAGCATTTTTTTCAGGAATTTACGGAATTTCATATGCGTCCCCTAACCAGGATTGACCTGTAAAGTGATTGCCTTTGATGGGGTAATAATATGACCTTCGTCACATAAATGCAAATATTTGTGATGCACATCACATAAAAAAAGGTGTAATTCACAATATTGCCGCCGTTCATTAACACTTTACAGCCATCCCGCGGCGGACTGGCGCGCAACGGATTACCCCAGCGGCGCGGCATGGCCGGATATTTATCCTTGCGCATCGTTTCTTGTCTTGTTCAGCGCTAGACGATGCTGTTGATAACCCCGCCGTCCACCCGCAGCGCAGCGCCGGTGGTGGCCGACGCCTGGAGGGAGCAGGTGTATATTACCAGGTTGGCTATTTCCTCGGGGGTCGCCAGGCGTTGGATAATGGAACTGGAACGATGGGTGCGCACGAAATCGGTACCCGCCTGCTCAATGCTCACGCCCGCCTCCCGGGCGGAATCCTGCAGCATGTCGCGCACCCCCTCGGACAGCGTGGGGCCGGGCAGCACGGAGTTCACCGTAACCCCGGTACCGGCGGCAAGCTTGGCCAGGCCGCCAGCCACGGCCAGCTGCGCCGTTTTGGTCACGCCGTAATGAATCATTTCCGGCGGGATGTTCAGCGCCGACTCCGACGAGACAAACACCATGCGTCCCCAGCCGCGGTCCAGCATGCCTTGCAGGTAAAAGCGCGCCAGCCGCACGCCCGACATCACGTTGGTCTGGAAATAACGCTCCCACTCATCGTCATCCACATCGAAAAAGGGCTTGGGGCCGTAAATACCGGCATTGTTGACTAAAATATCGACGGAGGGCACGGCGCCGGTCAGCAGCCTAACCCCCGCCGCATTGGACAAATCAGCCGCCACGCCCGTTACCGTCGCCTGCGGCGCCGCCTGGTGCAACTGGCTCAGCGCGTTGTCCACCGAGGCCTGGCTGCGGCCGTTAATCACCACCGAGGCGCCGGCGCGCGCCAGCCCGGTGGCGATGGCAAATCCAATGCCGCCGGTGGAGGCGGTGACGATGGCGTTTTTGCCCGATAAATCAATATGCATAATAGTCTCCAGAAAAAAAAGGTGGGAAGCAGGACGGGGAGGTATGACCGACGGCCTGTCCTCGTTCTACCATGATAGGTCATGGCGCTGGCGGCGTTAAGCGGGGCGGGGCAACGCTGTACGTATTCTTGATCCAGGCCGCATACCGCGCCGCGCTGACCCGGTGTTAAAACCGCTTTCAGTCCGCTGTTATGCCAGGCTTTCGAGCAGGAAATTCAGCAGCCTTTTGATGCGGGGCGCCTGGAATTTATTACGGTTATACAGGGCATACAGGGGTGCCGGCTCGATGAAATATTCATCTAATACCGTCACCAGCCGACCGGCGGCCAGGTCTTCCCTGATATCAAGGATGGGCATATAAGCGAAGCCATAACCCAGGATCGCCCATTTGTGGCTGATATCGCCATCATTGGTGGTATAAGCCGGCGTGACCATCATCTGTTGCGGCATATTTCCTTCATTGCGATAAACCCAGGGTTCCTGAATGCCGAGGGCGTTAACCAGGACAATGGCCGGCAAGGCCTGCAGGCTGACGGGCGCCGGCGGCGGGCTCAATTGCGACAGCAGTCCCGGCGCGGCGCAAACCACCCGATGGCTGTCGGCCAGTTTACGGGCCGTGAAGGCGCCGTCGCCGGGTCGTCCATAGCGGATGGCGATATCTGTATCGTCGCCGATGGGGGCGGCGGCGTCGGACAGGGAGAGAATAAAATTAATGGCGGGAAAATCGTGGCGAAAACGGTCCAATAGGCCGATCAGGCGATTGCGGCCGAAATCGGAAGGCGCGGTAAGCGTTATCGTGCCTTTGATTTCATCCTTGCCGGCGCGCAACAGTTCAGTGACGTCGTTTAGCTGTTCCACGGCGCGTTGGCTATAGCTCAGGAACAGCTTGCCCTCGTCGGTCAGTCTGAGCTGCCGGGTGGTCCGTTCAAACAGGCGGACCTTAAGACCGGTTTCCAGACGGACGATACACGCGCTCGCCGCCGCCGGCGAACAGCCAAGCTTACGTCCGGCCGCCGAGAAACTGCCCAACATCGCCGCTTCGATAAAAAGTCGCAAATCGCTTAAACGTTCCACTCATTATCCTTAATCTCGTCACTGTTACATTAGCATCCTTTATTATGCTGGATAGCGGATAAGTTTGCTTTTGTCGCCGCGCCGGTGAATTCGCGTTCCGGCATAAGGCCTTGACAGCTCTATATTAACGTGATTGTCCCATGGCCGGGCGTTCGGCCGCCAGGCTTGCCCGTAAATCATTCAGGACGCTAATCTCTCGCCGTAGCATCTTTGCCCTGGCATACTGCCTGCGCCGGACAGGGCTTATGTCGGTGCCCGGGACAAGCCGGGCCAAACCGGCCATCAGCTCAGGCAGCGGCCGGTTTTTTTTCTGACTGACAAAATGACACAGCGCGGCATAATCCAGGGGGATATAGGCTGTGTCAGGGTGCGCGATCATCCGCGGGTGGCGGCGGTATAATCCTAACAGCTGGATTTTGGCATCCGCGACGAACTCGTTTTCCCGGCGAGTGCTCACCCTAAGCGGATCCGGTCCGCACGCAAAATCCTTAGCGCGCGCCCTTCCGGCACAGGGCAGGCCGCGTCGCCAACGCGCGCCGATATCCGCGAAAGCGGTCAGGGCGGTACCGAAAAGAGAGACACGTAACCACTTCATATTAACCTCCGTTGGAATCAGTCACGTTAAATGCCTCTGCGTCAACCGCTGACGCAACAGGTCATCCAGGATCAGCAGATCTTGCCGCCACAGCGCGCATGTCTGTTCCAGGTCCCTGTCGATCTCGGTTAACCTTTGCTCGCGCCGCGTAATCGCCGTGGCGATAAAATAATCCAGTGAATCCAACAGGAAGGCGGCGGCGTTGGCACGGAGCGCCGCAAGCCCCCCGGGATAGCTCGCGCGCAGTTCGTCCAGCTGCCGCCTTATTTTATCGCGCAGGGCGTTTTTACCGTTGTTATCGGTAGCGTCACCGTCCGGGGATAACGAGATAATGCGATAGGGCGGGGGAAACAGCGAAGCCAGGCTTTTTTCCAATGCGATCCCGGCCGCCTCGTGCGTTTTATCCCGGTGTTTATCGCCATCGGTAATCACCATCATTCGCCGCCCAAGATCGGGGAAACGATGGCGCAGGGCGGTCAAAAAGCGTATTTCCACCGGGGCCAGCGCACCTTCGCCCCGGCTGTGGACGAACAGGATCCAGTCGGCGCCTATGGCTCCCGCCAGCGCGCCGCTGTGGGAGTCGTTTAAATCTTGCGTGAAGATATAGCGGCGGGTGTCCGGCTCCCGCGTGGGTTTTTCCTGGCGGTCGGCAAGCACAGCGGACGGGTCGCCTGCGACGGCGGTGGGAAGAATATCCGCCAGCGCCCGATGGCCCGCGCCGCGCATACCGCATATCGCGATACGGTGTTCCGTTGATGGACGAGATTGATTGGTCAGAAATTCGCGATAAAAAATGGCAAATTCAGGATCTTCTTGGCATAAATACTGCAACCCATCCCGTTCTGGCCCTGACTTGTCCATGCTTGACATTTCCCATGACATACGTAAGTCCCACATGGATTATCGGCAGATCACCCCTGATGTTTAACCTTCTGTTAAGCGGGAGGACGGCGCGGTTCGTTCATGGCGGACATGATGCCCGCCGGCGGTCCGATAACGAGTCTTTTTCGTTGGCGCTTCATCTGACCGCTTATCTCATTTATCACCCTTCTATTGCCATTTTAATTCGTATGTTGTGCCGCCGGGGTGATGAATACTGATGAAAAAACCGTCGGGGATAAACGCCATGCCAGCACCTGTAGGAAAAACCGCGCACTATTTGCATGACGGCCAGCGCGATCGCATCAGGCAGCTTGCGACCACCCGTTCGTGGCGCTGGGAGCTGCCCACCTGGGGCCTGATTGCGCTGATCTATGCCGGGTGGTTCGGTACCGTGCATTATTGGACGGTGCTGGGACCCTGGGTCGGCACGCCGCTGCTTATCTGGTTTACCACGTGGTATATGTCGCTGCAGCATGAGCTGATTCATGGCCATCCGACGCGCGTGGCATGGCTGAACCCGCTGTTCGGTCTGTTGCCGCTGGCGGTATGGTATCCCTATGGGCTTTATCGCGATTCACATCTGCGCCATCACCGCGACGATCATTTGACCGATCCGGCTGAAGATCCCGAAGGTTATTATTTCACTGCCGAAAGCTGGCAAGGATTTTCACCGCTGCGTCGGCGTTTGGTGCGGGTGCGCAATACCTTTGCCGGGCGCTTGCTTATCGGGCCGGCGCTGGATATTTACCGCGCGCTGCGCGGCATTGTGTCGGCCGTGGCCGACGGCGATCGCCGCGCCGTCGGTATGTGGCTTATCCACGGTCTGCTGCTGCTGGCCCTGTTGCAATGGGTGGCGTTATCGGGCCTGTCGGTGGGGTATTACCTACTGGCCATAAGCTATCCGGCCCTGGCCTTGACCAAAGTCCGATCGTTTATGGAGCACCGCGCCGCGCGGGATCCGCGGGCGCGTTCCGTTATCAACGAGGCGGCGTGGCCCTGGCGGCTGTTGTTCCTTAACCTGAACTACCATTTAGTCCATCATGATTTGCCCGCCGTGCCTTGGTACGCCCTGCGTCGGGTTTATCTGGCCGATCGCGCCGCCTACCGGCAGCGCACCGGCGGATTTGTGGTTCGTGGCTACGCCGAATGGCTGGGGGAGTATGCCTTCAGGCCGGTCGAGGTCGAGGTGCATCCGTTATCGCCGGGCGGCGCACGGGCTCCCGCGGCGCCGGAATCCGGCCATGGGGACTTGGTTACCGATGCGGGATATCCACCGCGATGAGGACCTGATGGCGTGCGTAAAGCGTAATGAGCGGCGGGATGGATCCGTGCCGGAAATAGATTGGGCCATGTCGGAAAGTTATGCGGTGATGAAAGACAGATAAAGGAGCCGGGGGAATGACGGAAAAAAGGATAATGCCGGGATAGGATGCCCCGAACCGAAGTTCGAGGCGTAAAGTCTAGCTCATTGCTACATGAAACCGACGCAAGTATGGACCCAAATAGCGGATCCGTAAACACCAAAACCGACAATTTTCACAACCTTCCGGGCAATAGCTCAGCAACTGTTCGATACAGCCGGTAATAACCGGCATAAAGTGTGGGTCCGGCCGTCCAGGGGCATTAAAAAAGCCCGCACAGAGGGGCGGGCAAGGACTTCACAGCAAATCAAATCGTTCATTTGATGGAGGGTTCGATGGCGCAATCTGCACATCGTGTTCGTTTTAATCATAGCCAGTACAAATAAACGTCGGCGCAACCGCTCACGAAATTACTCATCATATTATGTGTAAATAACTTATTTCTTTCTCTGCCTATCTATACTGGTTAACTAACCGCGGCGTTTGGCCCGCTTCAAAGGTATAGGGAGTTGAGAACGGTGCGACTGCTGTCCTGCCTGCTGATCCTGGCGCTATTGTCAACGGTATTGGTTCCGCGCCTACTGCCCCTGTTGCCGCCCGGCTACGACCCTTTTTCGCCTTTGTCGGTTAACGATCCGCCGACGTTTATTACCCGCTACAAGCTAAAACGGCTGGCCGGCAATCCCGCGGCCTGCCTGGCGGCGCTTGAGCGGGCAAGCGCCGCCGGACGTCTGTCTTTCAGCCCGGTTGCCGATACCACCGGGCCTTGCCCGCTGCTATCGCCGGTGCGGGTGCGCGGCTTCGGCCCGGTCGGTCTAAGCTCAAGTTTTCTTGCCAGTTGTCCGCTGGCGCTAAGCAGCGCCATGTTCGTTAATCAGGTGGCGGCGCCCCTGGCGGCGGGCGGTCTTGGTTCTGCTTTAGCTCGGATTGATCATCTCGGCAGCTATGCCTGTCGTAACATCTACCATCGTAGCGAGGGGCGGCTGAGCGAGCATGCCGGCGCGCAAGCGCTGGATGTGTCGGGCTTTATCCTGGCGGACGGCCGACGCATCACGGTCTTGCGCCAGTGGTCGCGCCAGGATCCGGCCGGTGAATATCTGCGTTTAGCATTCTCCCAAAGCTGCGGTTTTTTCGGCAATTCGCTCGGCCCCGGCTATAACGCCGCCCACGCCAATCATTTTCATTTCGGCATGCGCGGTTTTGGCGTATGCCGCTAGCGGCGGCGGTACCGTTAATAAAGCCGTGGCTGACATTGAAGACAGGGCGCAAAAGGAGCATTCTGGCAAAGCGCGCCGGCATTTTTTCACTTCTTTTGCCGGATAGCCTGGGATTGCGTTAATAAGACGGTTTATTACATATGCCCCGTCGCCAAAGGCCGACGGGGACGGTTTAACAGCAGGTTTTGTCCTGTAGGGCATTTAAGGTAATTGTATGGTCCGTAAAACTCCCATAGAGCGATATCGCAACATCGGCATCAGTGCGCATATAGATGCCGGCAAGACCACCACCACCGAGCGTATTTTGTTTTACACCGGCGTCAGCCATAAAATCGGTGAAGTGCATGATGGCGCCGCAACGATGGATTGGATGGAGCAGGAGCAGGAGCGCGGGATTACCATTACCTCAGCTGCCACGACAACCTTCTGGAAAGGGATGGCCGGCAATTACCCGGAACATCACATTAATATTATCGATACTCCCGGACACGTGGATTTCACCATTGAAGTGGAACGCTCGATGCGGGTGCTCGACGGCGCCGTAATGGTCTATGACTCGGTGGGCGGGGTACAGCCGCAATCGGAGACCGTGTGGCGCCAGGCCAATAAATATAAAGTGCCGCGCATTGCGTTCGTCAACAAAATGGACCGCACCGGCGCGGATTTCTTCCGGGTACAGACCCAGATTGCCAAACGGCTGAAAGGCGTGGCGGTGCCCATCCAGATTCCGGTCGGCGCGGAAGAGGGGTTCCAGGGCGTGGTCGATCTGGTCAAAATGAAAATCATTGTCTGGGACGATTCTACCCAGGGGGTGAAGTTTACCTATCAGGATATCCCGGCGGATCTGTTGGCTTCTGCCCAGGAATGGCGTAACCATATGATGGAAGCGGCGGCCGAAGCCAGCGAGGAGCTGCTGAATAAATACCTTAACGGCGAAACGCTGACTGAAGACGAAATTAAGGGCGCAATCCGCAAACGGACTATCGCCAATGAAATCGTGCCGATGCTGTGCGGCAGCGCGTTCAAGAATAAAGGCGTCCAGGCGCTGTTGGATGCGGTGGTGGACTATTTGCCGTCGCCTGTCGACGTGCCGGCTATCACCGGGCATGACGAAGACGATAAAGAAGCCGAACGTCACTCCAGCGATACCGAACCGTTCTCCGCATTGGCGTTTAAGATCATGACCGACCCCTTTGTCGGCCAGCTGATCTTTTTCCGCGTTTACTCCGGCGTGATTGCCACCGGCGATTCGGTTTACAATCCGGTTAAAGGTAAAAAAGAGCGTTTGGGCCGGCTGCTGCAAATGCATGCCAACGAACGTAAAGATATCAAGGAAGTCCATGCCGGCGATATCGCCGCCACGGTGGGCATGAAGGATGTGACGACCGGCGATACCCTGTGCGATCCGGATCATCCGATTATTTTGGAACGGATGGTATTTCCCGATCCGGTCATTTCGCAGGCCATCGAGCCCAAGACCAAGGTCGATCAGGAAAAAATGGGGATTGCCCTGGGTCGTTTGATGCAAGAGGATCCGTCGTTTCGCGTCAAGACCGATGAGGAATCCGGCCAGACCATTATTTCCGGTATGGGCGAGCTGCATCTGGAAATTCTGATGGAGCGTATGCGGCGCGAGTTCGGCGTGGCGGTGACGGTGGGTAAACCGCAGGTGGCTTACCGCGAAACCATCAAAAAGACCGTGGAAGAAGTGGAAGGCAAGTACGTTAAACAGACCGGCGGCCGTGGGCAGTATGGGCATGTGGTGTTGAAAATCGAACCGCAGCCGGCGGGCAAAGGGTATGAGTTTGTCGACGCCATCAAGGGCGGTGTGGTGCCGCGCGAGTATATTTCCTCTATCGATAAGGGTATTCAGGATACGTTGACCTCCGGCGTATTGGGCGGTTATCCGGTGGTGGATGTGAAAGCCACGTTGTTCTTCGGTTCCTATCATGAAGTCGACTCCAACGAAAATGCGTTTCGCATGGCGGCGTCGATGGCATTTAAGGACGGGATGCGTCAGGCCCAGCCGATTTTGCTGGAGCCGATGATGGCGGTGGAAGTGGAAACGCCGGAAGACTTTATGGGCAACGTGATGGGCGATCTGTCGTCACGGCGCGGCATGGTGCAGGGGATGGAGGATATCCTCGGCAGTAAGCTTATCCGCGCGGAAGTGCCGTTGGCGGAGATGTTCGGTTATTCCACCACGCTGCGGTCTATGTCGCAGGGGCGCGCCACCTATACCATGGAGTTTAAACACTATTCGGAAGCGCCGAAAGCGGTAGCCGAGGCGGTGATCAAAACCCGCGGTAAATAACCTAAAGCCCGGTGTTGGCGGGCATACCGTGCCATGGGGCGCTTGGTCGGGCATAAACACCACGCCCGGTCCGGCCCCATCGGCGCGGTCTCCCTTTAACACCTCCGCGTTGAGCCCGGTGTTGGCGGGGCATCTCGTGCCCTGGGGCTCTTTCATCTTTACGCGCCGTATCAAGACCGGCGCCGTGTCTGTCAGAACAGGTATTTCACTCCCAGCATGCCGGCGGTATCGCTGTAGCCTTTATCGCCTACCTGCTGCGCGACATTGCCCCAAAGATTGAAATGGCGGTTAATCTGTCCTTCAACCCCGAGTTTGAGTTCTCCGATGTTGGCCGCGCCGTCTTGTTTTACCGTTATGCCATCCATGCTGACACCAAAATCGTCTGAATTATGGATCCAGTTAGCCTCGACAAATGGCTGGAAGGCGCGATCCTGTTCTTTGTCCCGTTCACTGTAGGTGTGCATATAGGCTTTGATGCCCAAACGCGTCTGGATATTGCCGTCACCTTCTCCGGATACCCTGGTGCCGTTGGCTTCGGTATGGTCGTCGGCTTTGACGCCCATCCAGATGACCTGAGCCTGTGGCTGAAGGAAATAGGCGGTGTTTTTGGCGGCGTTTTCGCCGAGCTTAAGCGCATAACCGCTTTCAAGCGAGGCGCTGGCTCCCTTGGAATTGTATTCTTCATCATTTAAATCCCGTCCTTCCACCTTATTGTCAAACCAGCCGTATTGCGTCCAGCCGTCAACATATAAACCCGTTTTGTCCGTTGCATTGGCATACCAGGTTCCGTAGATACCCACGCTATAGCCGTCCACCGTGCCTTTTGCGCTGTAGCCGGAGACGCGTGATCCGGTATTGCTTTTGGCATTGCCGTAGCCGGCCATGACGCCTAATTGAAAACTATCGAGGCCGCCGCTGTTCCACCGGCCGATATCACCGCCCAGTTGCAGCACGTAACGATTACTTTGGGTCCTGAGCTGGCCGCCATCATCGCGGGAACGGTTATGACCGCCTTGATTAATCATCCACAGGCTGGTGGTCTGGTCTTCGCCCGTCGGCGCGTCGGCATGCCGGGCCATGCCCTGACGATCCTCCAGCCGATTGGCGAACAGGGTATTGGCGGCGGCCAGATTGGCGGCATAACCGCCGGCTTCCGGCCGTTCGACCAGTTCCGGTTCCGGGCCGGGGATGGGATCTGGCGACGGGCCAGGACCCGGGTGCGGGTCTTCGGTCGAGCTGTTCAAATACCAGTTTGCCGCGTTGATTCCCGTGCCGCGCTCCAGGGTGTAATCATAGGCGCCGGCCACAATGCGGCCCGATTGCAAAAACTCACCGTCCGAGGCCCCGGCGACCGATATCAGCTCGATGCCCTTCACCGTGGCGGCGCCGCCGCCGCCGGCGTTATTGACGCTGACCCGGGTACTGCCGGACGTGTCGCCGCCGATAATCAGTTTTTCCGTGTGGGTGTCGTCATCCGATAAGCGGGCGTTAAAATTAAGCTGGCCATTGTCGCCGACATAGCTTCCCGTCACGTTAAGCACCGTCCCGCCGTCACCATTGAGATTGATGGCGCCCGCATTGTCCAGGCTGAGGATGGTCTGGTCAAAGCCCATTAAATTCATCGTACCGGCCGGGGCGACGGTATAGGCCGACTGGCCGCTGAAAGCCTTGAGCGCGCCGGCGGCCAAGGTTCCGCCGTTAATCACGGTATCGCCGGCGTAGGCGTTATCACCGGTTAATGTTAACGTGCCGTCGTTGACGGTCACCCTCATCGGCGCGACAGACCCGCTATTGCCGATATTGCCCGTTAATCGCCATTCCCCGTCGCCGTTTTTGGTCAGGTTTTGAAAATCCGTAATGTCGCCCGATAGCAGGTCCGCGCGGGCAGGGGATCCGGCCGCGCCATTAAGTATCAGGGCATTGGCGCCGTCACCGCCGTTGATATCGCCGGTAAGCGCCGAGCCGCCCTCAAGGGTAAGACTATCATTGCCCGGGCCGAAGGCGATGTTGCCGACGATTACCGCGCCGGTATGATTGGTCAAGGACACGGGGGCGCCGGAACCGCCGATAACCGTCTTTGCCGGATCAAGCGCCGTAATGGTGCCGTAGTTGTCGATAACATTACCGCCGGCGTCGGGCGCGGCCGACTCAAACCAAATGGCCGACCTGCCCGAGCCTTGGATCAATCCATGGTTCACAATGGTATTGCCGCTCCCCACGGCGGTGATGGCGTCATTGGTTGGGGAAGAACCTAATCCCAGTATCTGGGCGCCGGGTTCCAGGGTCAATCGGGTATTATTATTAAACTCAATGGTATTATGACCCAAGCCCCATGCGCCCGCGCCGGAAAGGCCCTGGGTATTGTTTTGTACCACCGCCCGTTCCCGCAGGACGATAGTGGACCCGGAGTCCAGACTGATGGCGGTAAATTCCCCGGTATCGATCCTGGCGGCGGGGAGGGCCAGAAGATTCACATCATTTAGCCCGGGGCCGGTGCCGACGGTATCGGTTTGTACAGACAGGTTGCCGCAGGTGGTGGTTTTCCCACTCGCCGCCGGAGGATCGCATGCCGCTAAGGCTTTATCCGGCGCCGTAAAAATAACCAATGCCAAGGCGGTGGTTATTATATTAACTTTATTGGTTAATTTGGATGAAAATAGTCTGGTTATACTAATAAATATATCAAGAGAGTAAAAGGAAAGCTTTCCCATTGAATCGTTTATACGCATAATTACCAATCCTTAAATTGATAGGGCGTGGGTTGGTTGCAGGACATGCCATATGATCATTAATTGTATAATTTTTAAGATATTAACACCCAGGTCGGATGCCGGTGAACACGGCGCGGTAAACTCAACGGATCACGCGTGCGCTCTGCGTTATTCGTAGGGGGAACACTAAAAACAAATAAAAATTTAATATCCTTATAAGAAACAAAACCACGATCACAAAACCCGAAAGAAATATTAAAACAATGACACGAAGGATTTTTTATAATTTAATTTTTGTTTTTATATGTCAAATGTAAAAAGGATAATTGAGTGTAGGCTGCTGTAATCTTGTTTTCCAGCAAAATTTTCGGCGCTAAATTAATTGCCGCGCCATGAAGCTAAATAAGTAAAACCGATGCGATAACGGGCGGCACGCCGCGATGTCGGCCGACGCTCAGTGGCTGCCATGGCGTTTGGCCCATAAAAAAGCCCGCGCCAAGCGCGGGCTTTGCCATTCACCTCATACCGCCATGGGACCGGCGATATTTCAGCGGCGGTCAGACAAAATCGTCATCATCGCTGAAGTCATCGTCCGCGCCGAAGCTGTCGTCGGTGCCAAAACCATTATCACCACCAAAGCCCGGGTCGGCGCCGAAACTGTTATCGGCGTTGTTATCGTCGCCGTAATCATTATTGGCGAGTTCATCACCGTTTCCACCCGGGAAATGATTGCCCGAGACATCATTAAAGGTATCAAGGTTATCGCTGGAAAAATCCTGATTGGTCAGAGGATCGGTGGCGGCATCCAGGGGTTGGTCGATGACATTCACTATTTCCTGCGGCTGGCTGTTATGGAACATGCCGGTCAGCATATTGCCCAGCACCACGCCACCGGCCACGCCGGCGGCGGTTTGCAGCGCGCCGGCTAAAAAGCCGCCGCCGCGGGGCGCAGCCTGCGGCTGGTTATACCCCTGGGCATAGCCGTTATATCCGGGCGGCGGCGCGGCCTGGCCGCCATAGCCCGGCGCCGGGGGCTGCTGCTGGCTGTTCCAGGAAGACGCGGGTTGCCGCGGCGGGGCATTTCTGGCCCCGCCGCCAAACAGGTTGCTGAGAAAACCGCCCTGGCTTGGCGGCGGGGCGTTTTTCAGTTCGGTAAGCTCTGTTTCCAGCCGTTGCACCTGTTGGTGCAGGCGCTTAAGCGCGGCTTCCTGGATCAAAATCGACTGCGCCATATAATAAGGGGCGGCGGGCTGCTGCCGGATGAACTCCTGGATTTGCCGATCCGCGTCGGCGTCTCGAGGTCCGGCTTTTTGCTCCGCTTGTTTCAGGCGCTGAAAAAGTCCCTCGATAATACGTTGCTCTTCTGATTGCATGGCGGTGACCTTTTAACCTTTTTACGTTAGCAGCGGGCTGCGTTTACTTCCTTTAAATCTAGTCTGATTACCGCCATTCATAAAGGCGTACAGCGTAAAGGTTTTCAGAAAAGTGTTACCAGTACGCAGGGTGGGCGGAAAGGGGCGCCGCCCGGGGGCCGGGGGTGCATTGACCCCGGGTTTATTACTGTTTGGCTAGTCTGCGTTAAGCCGCGCGTCGCCAGCCCGGCCGGTATCCATGCTATATTTGCCGGCCAGACTCTTTATCTGACATTCGAGAAAGCGCCCATGGCCGAATTTATCCGACCGATACTTACCCTCCCGCGGGGGGCCGATAAGCTGCTGCTGCATTCGTGCTGCGCGCCCTGCTCGGGGGAGGTCATGGAAGCGCTGAGCGCCTCCGGTATCGACTATACGATCTTTTTTTATAATCCCAATATCCATCCCCAGCGTGAATATCTGATCCGCAAGGAGGAAAATATCCGCTTTGCCGACCGGCACCGGGTGCCCTTTATCGATGCCGACTATGATACCGATAACTGGTTCACCCGCGCCAAAGGCATGGAGCGGGAGCCGGAGCGCGGGATCCGCTGCACCATGTGTTTTGATATGCGTTTTGAGCGCACCGCGCTTTATGCCCATGAACAGGGTTTTAGCGTCATCTCCAGCTCCCTGGGCATCTCACGCTGGAAGAACATGCAGCAGATCAACAATTGCGGACAGCGCGCCGCCGGTCATTATCCCGGCATGACCTACTGGGATTATAACTGGCGCAAGCAGGGCGGTTCGTCGCGCATGATTGATATCAGCAAACGCGAGGCGTTTTATCAGCAAGAGTATTGCGGGTGCATTTATTCGCTGCGCGACAGCAATCGACATCGAAAATCGCAAGGCCGGGATATTATCCGTATCGGCGTGAATTATTATCATCACCCATCGCCGGCGGGGGAAACCGGGGAAGAATAAACCTCCGCGCCACCGCCGGTGCGTTCCGGCGGAAAATTTTATGCCGTCCATGCCGGGCTAAATTTACCATAAGGTAAAATATGTTAATCGATGGGGCATGATTGACAATGGTTTGTAATAATTGCCTACTTAGCGTAACCTGGAAATAGCCCTATCGCGCGGCTTTGCTCCGCCGTTAATACTTATTATGCCGTTCATACCCCAAGGCGTGCATTTCATTCCCTGTTCACGTTATCTCATGCCGCATTTAAGCCGCCTGCTTGGTTTCGCCTTTATAGTATTGCCAGTTATCCCGCTTTATGGGCATCGATTCTAAAAGAATTGTTAATGCGAGGCAAAATATGAAGACGCAACATGCTACCCCCCTGCGGTGGCTTACCCTATTAGGAACCATTGTAACCCAGTTCGCCTTGGGATCGGTTTACACCTGGAGCCTGTTTAACGATCCGTTGGCCGATAAGCTGCATCAACCGGTCAGCCGGGTGGCGTTTGCGTTTGGATTGCTCAGCCTGACGCTGGCGCTGGCGTCGTCGGTGGCCGGCAGGTTCCAGGACCGTTTTGGCGTGCGTAATGTCACCCTGGGCGCGGGCGTTCTGCTTGGCGTGGGGTTTTGCCTGACCGCCTATGCCGGTAACCTGACGATGCTGTGGATTTCCGCCGGACTGCTGGTGGGATTTGCCGATGGCATCGGTTATCTGATGACATTGTCCAACTGCGTAAAATGGTTTCCGGAACGTAAAGGGGTCATTTCCGCCTGCGCCATCGGCGCCTACGGTTTGGGCAGCCTGGGATTCAAATATATCAACAGCCGCCTTCTGGCCCAGTACAGCCTGGAAACCACCTTTATCCTTTGGGGGCTTATCGCCATGGCGATGGTTATCGCCGGCGGCCTGGCGATGTGGGATGCGCCCGCTCAACGGGTGGACAAGACCTGGGCCGCCCGTGATTTTTCCCTGGCGCAGTGCATGAGAATTCCACAATACTGGCTATTGGCCCTGATGTTTTTAACCGCCTGCATGAGCGGGCTGTACGTCATCGGCGTGGCGAAGGATATCGGCGAAAGCCTGGTGCGTTTAACCCCGGCGGTGGCGGCCAACGCCGTGACGATTATCGCGGCGGCCAATCTTGGCGGACGGCTGGTGCTCGGCGTGCTGTCGGACCGGATGCCGCGTATCCGGGTCGTTTCGCTGGCCCAGGTGATTTCACTGTTCGGTATGGCGTTGTTATTGTTTGTCCATCTCAGCCCGAGCCTGTTTTTTATGGCCATTGCCTGCGTGGCTTTCAGCTTTGGCGGCACCATTACGGTTTACCCGTCGCTGGTCAGTGATTTCTTCGGCCTGAATAACCTGACCAAAAACTATGGCGTGATTTATTTGGGCTTCGGCGTCGGCAGTATCATCGGATCGATCGTGGCCTCGTTGTTCGGCGGCTTTATCGTCACCTTTCAATTGATCCTGGTGCTGCTGGTCATCTCACTGGTCATTTCTTTAACCTTGCATCAGCCCGATGAAAAAATACGTTTACTGCTGAATGAGGCCACCGGTAAATAAAGTTATTGCGGATTACCCTTTGCAAAAAAGCCGAAAGCCCGCCCTGCGCGGGCTTTCGGCTTTTTTTGAAAGTATTCATAATCAAATAACGTTTTAATCATGGACTCATTATATCCGGCTGGCGGGAAAGGGAATAAAAATGATTAAAAACCTAGCTGTTTTGGATGGCGCGGATCCGCTGAACCAGCGGGGCCGGCAGTTATACCGTGCCCGCGCCATCGCGATCAGGCTTAACACCGCCTCGGGGCATGAATCAGCCGTCATGACGCGGCGAAGCGATAAATATGATATCTCCGCCCTGGGCCAGGCGCTGAAAAAATTCATCGCCTGGCTGCGCGATGTGTTTAATAACGACTAGCCGGAAATCTGCAGGCGGTATGCATGCCCGCTTTTCAGCGCTCTGCGCCGGACTTCACAGCCGGCGTTTAGCTGCTAGGCTTAACTATAGCACTCCTAACAATATGGTCTTTAATAAGAAGGAGCCTATCGTGGCCTATCAAGAAGTGATGTCGTTAACCGCATTGCCCGAAATGCAATCGAAAAAAATCAGCCTTGGCGATACCGATATTCTATTGATAAAAAAAGGCGATCGGGTTTTTGCCCTCGAGTCCACCTGTCCCCACTCCGGCGCGCCGTTGGAAAAAGGCGCGCTTTGTGAAGGCAAGATTATCTGTCCCTGGCACAAGTCGGTATTTACCCTTGAGCAAGGCGCGCTGTGCGAACCGCCCGCGCTGCGTGATTTAAAGCGTTACCCGGTTAAAGTTGAACAGGGCAAGATCTGGGTCGATCCAAAGCCGCGGCCGGGAGCGGAGCCGCTGGATAAGGTCACCACCCAGGAGACGCTGGTGGTCCTGGGCGTCGGCGCCGGCGGCAGCGCAGCCGTTAAGGCGCTGCGGGAAAAAGGTTACCGGGGACGCCTGATGGTTATCGAACGTGAAAAACAGGCGCCATACGATCGCACCACGTTGTCCAAATTTGTCCCGCAGGGGGATATGGACATGGATGAAGTGCCGTCGCTGCTGGACGATGATTTTTATCAACAGCAAAAAATCGAGCGTATCAACGGCAACGTCGAGGAACTGAACGCCGATAAGCATCAGCTGCGGTTGGATGACGGCCAGGTCATAACCTATGGCAAGTTATTACTGGCCACCGGCGGTATTCCGCAGCGCCCCGACCTGCCCGGCAAAGCCCTGTTCGGCATCCAGGTGCTCAGGAGTTGGGAGCAGGCCGCCGAGCTGGTCGACACCGTTGAAAAAGAAAAACGCCTGGTGATCGTCGGCAACAGCTTTATCGGCATGGAAGTCGCCGCGGCGTTTCGCAAGCAGGGCGTGGACGTGACCGTGATAGCCGAACATCCGCTGCCGTTCGAGAAACAGTTCGGCCAAGAGCTGGCAAGCTTCTTCCGTCGCCGCCACGAGCATAAAGGCGTGAAGTTTGTCGCGGGCTTGCCGGCGGAATTTACCGGCGAACGGCGGGTGGACGCGGTGGTGCTGAAGGACGGCACGCGCATTGAAGCCGATCTGGTGCTGCTGGCCACCGGCGTGGCGCCGGCGACCGGGTTTATCCACGGTCTGCCGCTGAATAAAGACGGCAGCCTGAGCGTGGACGCCTCCATGTCGGCGGGCAAGGATGTTTACGCCATCGGCGATATCGCCACCTTCCCGCTTAACGGCAAACCCACCCGGATAGAACATTGGCGCGTGGCCCAGCAGCATGGCCGCGTGGCCGCAAGCCGGATGGCGGGACAGGATGACATCTATGATTCCGTGCCGTTTTTCTGGACCCAGCAATATGGCGTGCGCTATGAATATTTGGGCCACGCCGAAAAATGGGACACCATCGACATTACCGGCTCGCCCGACAAGGATGACTTCGTGGCGCTTTACGCGCTGAATGATGAACTGGTGGCGGTGGTCGGCACCGGGCGTATGCGCACCACGGGTACCCTGCTCATCAAGATGGGGGAGAAACTGACGCTACGGCAGGCAAAACGTATTGTGGCGGAGGTGGTCGAACCGGATAGCTAATCGAGCGGCTCTCCCGGTCAACAGGTTCTGGACGCCCGCGGCGCGGGCATAGCCGTATGGCTTTTTTTGCCTGATGTGTTGGACAGGCGGGACAACCCTACAATTAATATGGTATGTAATGAGCTGGCATGCGCGGCGGTAAGCGGCGCATGCTACGGCCCGCGACTTTTTATCCAAAGGCCGTTCGTCGGTTAGTGCCCATGCGAAGTCAATGATATGATGCGCAGCTGGACTGAAAAGGTCGTTGGATAAAAGGATATGCAGTAAATGACACAGCCCATTTATTTGGTTGGCGCTAGGGGATGCGGTAAAACCACGGTTGGCCAGGCGCTGGCCGGGGTGTTGGGATATGAGTTTATCGACACCGATCAACTGTTGTTGAGCACCACCGGCCGCAGCGTGGCGCAGATCGTCGAGAGCGAGGGCTGGGGGGGGTTTCGGGCAAAAGAGAGTGCAATCCTGCGGTCGACTACCGGTGGGCGCAAGGTGATAGCCACGGGCGGCGGTATTGTGCTGTCGGAGGCGAACCGGCGTTGTATGCGGGCGAACGGCACGGTTATTTACCTGCATGCCCAGCCCGATATTCTGGCGCGGCGTCTGGAGGCGTTTCCCGAGGAAGATCAGCGGCCAAGCCTGACCGGGCGTCCCATTGCCGAAGAGATTGCTGAAATCCTGCTGGCCAGGGAAGCGTTATACCAGGATGCGGCCCATCATGTGCTGGATGCCTCCTCATCACCGGATGCGGTAGTCTCGGCGATATTGCAGCGGCTTCATCCCTGCGCCGCCGGATAATCCGCCGCCATGCGCAATTGTCTGACTTAGCCTATACTTACCCGACCAAATCATAAAATAAGGAAGTGATTATGGCGAGTAAACCCCCTTATCCCCGAGAAGCCCATATCGTTAAGAAAGAGAAGGGGCTGCCGGGCAAGACCAAGACGGTCTTTGAGCTGCGGGCCGATCATCCCAAGCCCGACACGCTTATCAGCGAGCATGACTCCGAACATGAGGCGCTGGACGCGAAAGCGCGTTACCAGGGCGAAGATAAAACCTGATTATCATCCCCGCCGGATCGGGTCGCATTACCCCGGTCCGGCAACCCGCTATCCGGCCAACCCGGTAACATAGCCATTTCTTCCCCGTGAATCGTCTTCGGCTTCACATCGGTTTTTACATCGGTTTTTTGCCCGTCGTCCGGCATTTCGCGGTAATAAGGCGTGACAATTCAACGATCCTCCTTTTACTATGAGGCACTGAAATTATTATCGAAAGGAATGTATCCATGCTGAATGTAAATGAGTATTTTGCCGGCAAAGTGAAGTCTATTGGTTTTGATTCTTCCAGCATTGGTCGCGCCAGCGTGGGGGTGATGGAAACCGGCGAATATACATTCACCACGGCGCAGCCCGAGGAAATGACCGTTATTAACGGCGCGTTGCGGGCGTTATTACCAGGCTCCCACGATTGGCAGGTATTTATGCCCGGCGAAAAGTTTTTTGTTCCAGCGCAAAGCGAGTTTATTGTACAGGTGGCGGAAGCCAGCGCGTATTTATGTAAATATATGAGTAAATAATTCGCCAAGACCGACGGCGCCGTAGTAGGCGCCGTTAAATGCCGACTAAACAGCGCGCAAAATTGCCGCGGACAGGGTGGGCATGCCCTCCCTGTCCGCAAGCACTGTTTTTCAGCGCTGGGCCTCGCCGCCCAAGGCAGCCACCAGCTCTTCTATCAACGTCGCCAGTTCGCCGGTCATCAGGATAAAGTCCGCGTCAAAACGCTGGGCGAAATCCTCGCGATCGATATCGTCATTTTGTTCGCGCAGGGTATCGGCAAACTTCAGGCGCTTGATGGTGGCGTCATCGGCCAGGATAAATTGCACCCGTTCCCGCCAGTCCAGCGCCAATTTGGTCACCACCTTGCCGGCCTCGATATGCGCGGTAATCTCGTCGCTGGCCAGATCCTGTTTTTTACAGCGGATAATACCGCCGTCTTCCAGCAGCGCCTTGAGTTCCGCCTCGTCCTGCACCACAAACCCGGCCGGCGGTTCACCGCCGCGCACCCATTGAGTCAGGGTCAATTCGATGGGGTTTTCCAGGGCGAGGGGCACCACCGGCAGCGATCCGAGGGATTTACGCAGCAGCGCCAGGGCATCCTCGGCTTTCTTGGCGCTGGCGGCGTCGACAATCACCAGGCCTTTAGCGGTGTCCAGCCAGATGAACGTTTGGCTGTAACGGCTGAACGCGCGCGGCATCAGGCTGACCAAGACTTCATCCTTCAGCGCGTCTTTTTCAGCTTTGCGCAGTTTACGGCTTTGCTCGCTTTCCAGCTTGTCTATCTTGCCGTTCAGCTCTTGCTTAACCACGGAGGAAGGCAGGATTTTTTCTTCTTTGCGCACGCAAATGATTATCTGGTCGTTGACGGCATGGGTTAACGCGTCGCTTTTATCACCCAGGGGGGAAACCCAGCCCGATTTCGCCATATCCTGGCTGCCGCAGGGGGTAAACGACGAGGCCGCCAATTGTTTTTCCATCTCTTCCGCCGACAGCGTAACATCGCGGTTCAGGCGGTAAATCATGATATTCTTGAACCAAAACATAAGGTTAAATCCCTGATCCGGCACGCCGTTAAGCACGCGGGTTGATCACACGCAGCGCGCATGATAACGCATCCCGGCGGTAAAATCGGTAAAGAATTTTCTGGTTTACGGCTTGATTCTATCAAATCAGGGTTTTTTATTTGCTGAATAATAGCAGGCAAACGGGCTGGCATTCGGCGCCGCCGTGGTGGGAGAGCCGCTTGCGGCGTGGGGGTGGGCCGATATGGCCTATGGTGAGGGTTTCGCTTGTGGCGCGGGGGCGGGCTTATATTGTTGTGGCTTATATGGCCTATGGTGGGGTTTCGCTTGCCAGGCGTTGGGTGGTTATAGGTATTGCCGGCGCCCGGCAGATCGTGCGCCGCTGCGCGGTTCCCGGCCGCGCCGCATCCCGGCATTTGGACCGCCCGGTTAGCGCTCCAGGCGCAACCGGGCTTTCGCCGCTCCCGGCGGCTCATCCAGCCGCGATGCACGCTGCCGGCGCACTCTATGCCGGCACAAGGTCAACACCATCGCCTGTGGGCAAAATAATGGTTTGGGTTTTTAGCGGTATGCACTTACCGGGAAAAT
>NZ_DASWOM010000078.1:0-35017 GCF_036398755.1 Acerihabitans sp.
AACCGGGCCGGTGCATCACGGGGGCATGGGCGCCGGAAGGCATCGCGCAGCGACGCGCGACCTGCCGGGCGCGGGGAAGTCAAGAAGGGGCTCGCGTGAGCCCCTTCTTGTCGCTTGCCGGCACCCGGCAATACATATAAATACCGCACGCACGGCAAGCGAAACCCCCGCCATTGCGCCATAAATCATACCGCCAGCCGCCAGCCGCCAGCCGCCAGCCGCCAGCGCCCCCCCCCGAGACAACAAAAAGCCCGCCGCAAGCGGCAGGCTCTCCTGGGCACCGTATGCCCGCTAATATCGCATCAAAGCCCGCGGGCCTATTTAATCTGCGATGTAAACTCGCGTTTATCGTACCCGGTATACAACTGGCGCGGACGCGCAATCTTAACGCCGTCGTCGTGCATTTCCTTCCAATGGGCAATCCAGCCCACGGTGCGCGCCATGGCGAAGATCACGGTAAACATGGTTGAGGGAATGCCCATGGCCTTCAGGATAATGCCGGAGTAGAAATCCACATTCGGATACAGCTTCTTCTCGATAAAGTACGGATCGTGCAGGGCGATATGCTCAAGCTCCATGGCTACCGCCAGCAGGTCGTCGGACAGCTTAAGTTCTTTAAGCACTTCATGGCAGGTCTCGCGCATCACGGTGGCGCGCGGATCGTAGTTCTTGTACACCCGATGGCCGAAACCCATCAGACGGAAAGAATCGTTCTTATCCTTGGCGCGTTCAATAAACGCCGGAATATGCTCCACGCTTGAGATTTCTTCCAGCATCCTCAGGGTCGCCTCGTTGGCGCCGCCATGGGCCGGCCCCCACAGGGACGCGATACCCGCCGCGATACAGGCGAATGGATTGGCGCCGGACGAGCCGGCGGTACGCACGGTGGAGGTGGATGCGTTCTGTTCATGATCGGCGTGCAGGATCAAAATCCGGTCCATGGCGCGTTCCAGCACCGGATTCACCACATACTCCTCGCACGGCGTGGAGAACATCATATGCAGGAAATTACCGGCATAGGAAAGATCGTTGCGCGGATAGACAAACGGCTGGCCGATGGAATATTTGTAGCACATCGCGGCAACCGTCGGCATCTTGGATAATAAACGGAACGCGGCGATTTCGCGGTGACGCTCGACGTTGACATCCAGCGAGTCATGATAAAAGGCCGCCAGCGCGCCGGTCACGCCGCACAATACCGCCATCGGATGCGAGTCGCGGCGAAAACCGTTAAACAGCCGGGTAATCTGCTCATGCACCATGGTGTGGCGGGTAACGATATCGCGGAATTCGTCAAACTGTTCCAGGGTCGGCGCTTCGCCGTTGAGCAGGATATAGCAGACTTCAAGGAAATTGGAGTGCAGTGCCAGTTGATCAATAGGATAGCCACGATGCAATAAAATGCCTTCGTCACCGTCTATATAGGTAATTTTAGATTCACACGATGCGGTGGAGGTAAAGCCGGGATCAAAGGTAAAATAACCTTTGCCGCCCAGAGTGCGGATATCGATCTCTTTGGCACCCAGGGTTCCGGTCAATACGTCCAGTTCGATTGGCGCTTCACCGGGTAGGTTAAGCGTCGCTTTATTGTCTGCCATTACAATCTCCTTAGCGCTTTTATGATAAATCTTCCACCGTAGAATACCGGCATGCCCGCGGGGCCTTGCGCTTTTATTGTCAGTCCGCCGCTCTGACTTGACATAATGCAGGGTACAGAGCGTGAGGATGGTGCAAGTTATTCCCGTTCAGGATGAAAAAACGGCGGTTCCCGGTTGTTGAAGATTTACTGATATTAATCTTAGCTGGTTATAAAGGCGTCTTAACCGCGAAGTTTAAGACCCGCTTCACACTGTTGCATAATCTTTGCCGAGGCGAAAGCGTCTCAACCATTACTTGCTTCGGTTATAGCATATTCGTCACGCCATTTGTAATTGAATTGTTGCTTTTTTGTCAATGCGGTTATATAGATTTGGGGTAAATGTAAAATTCGTGACCCAGGTCACTAAACAGCCTAAATGTTACCAAACAAATTGTAGGGTAATTGTAATCATTATGTGAAAGCCATATACTTCACAAAGGTCTCCGGAAGTCCCTGTTGTAGGAGCACCCAGCGTTATTTAACGCGTCATTTAAGCACAAGGGATTTGTTTATTGAGCACATGACGTGTCATGGTTAGCCTTAACGCTGTCTGAATCCACCCAGGCCCGGAGGAAGGAAAAATAATAATAGCTGTGTGGGCAAAACCGTGAAAAAACAAAGGCCTGTCAACTTGGATCTGCAAACGATCCGGTTCCCTGTTACTGCGATAGCTTCTATCCTTCACCGCGCCAGCGGTGTCATCACGTTTGTGGCCGTCGGCATCCTGTTATGGATCCTCGGTCTGTCGCTCTCCTCCGCCGAAGGCTTCGCCCAGGCTGCCGCCATCATGGACAGCTTCATCATTAAATTCATTATGTGGGGTATTTTAACCGCGCTGGCGTATCACGTCATCGGCGGCATTCGCCATATGCTGATGGATTTCGGTTACCTGGACGAGACTTTTGCCATGGGTAAATTAACGGCAAATGTTACATTTGTGATCACAATTGTGCTGTCAATACTGGCGGGAGTACTCGTATGGTAAGCAATGCTTCGGCACTGGGACGTAACGGAGTTCATGAGTGGTTATTGGTTCGCGCTTCCGCCATCGTAATCTGCCTGTACATCATCTACCTGCTCGGGTTTGTCGTGTTCGCCGACAGCCTGACCTACGATGTCTGGCGCGGTTTTTTCGCCTTGCCCATGACAAAAGTCTTTACCCTGCTGACCCTGTTATCCGTCCTGGTGCATACCTGGATCGGCATGTGGCAGGTATTAACGGATTACATCAAGGTACTGGCGCTGCGCCTGTTGTTGCAACTGGCCATCGTCATCGCCCTGTTGGTGTATTTACTTTATGGAACCGTCGTGGTGTGGGGTGCGTAAATGAGTTTGCCAGTAAGAGAATTTGACGCTGTGGTCATCGGGGCCGGCGGCGCCGGTATGCGCGCCGCGCTGCAGATTTCGCAAATGGGCCTCTCCTGCGCCCTGGTTTCCAAGGTATTCCCCACCCGTTCCCATACGGTATCCGCCCAGGGCGGCATTACCGTCGCCCTCGGCAACACCCATGAGGACGATTGGCAATGGCATATGTATGACACCGTTAAGGGCTCCGACTATATCGGCGATCAGGATGCCATTGAATATATGTGCAAAACCGGTCCGGAAGCGGTGCTGGAGCTGGAACATATGGGGCTGCCGTTTTCCCGTCTGGACGACGGGCGCATCTACCAGCGCCCCTTCGGCGGCCAGTCGCTCAACTATGGACAGGGACAGGCGGCGCGTACCGCCGCCGCCGCCGACCGTACCGGCCATGCGTTGCTGCACACCCTGTATCAGCAGAACCTGAAAAACCATACCACCATTTTTTCCGAATGGTATGCCCTGGATCTGGTGAAGAACCAGGACGGCGCCTTTGTCGGCTGCACCGCGCTGTGTATTGAAACCGGCGAAGTCGTCTATTTCAAGGCCAAGGCCACTATCCTTGCCACCGGCGGCGCCGGGCGCATCTACCAATCCACCACCAACGCCCATATCAATACCGGCGACGGGATCGGCATGGCGCTGCGCGCCGGGGTGCCGGTGCAGGATATGGAAATGTGGCAGTTCCATCCCACCGGCATCGCCGGCGCCGGGGTGCTGGTCACCGAAGGCTGCCGGGGCGAGGGCGGCTACCTGCTCAACAAGGACGGCGAGCGCTTTATGGAGCGCTATGCGCCCAACGCCAAGGATCTGGCCGGCCGCGACGTGGTCGCCCGCTCCATTATGATTGAAATTCGCGAAGGCCGCGGCTGCGACGGCCCTTTGGGCCCGCACGTCAAGCTCAAGCTCGACCATTTGGGCAAGGAAGTCCTGGAATCGCGCCTGCCGGGCATTCTGGAGTTATCCCGTACCTTTGCCCATGTCGATCCGATCAAAGAACCTATCCCGGTAATCCCCACCTGCCACTATATGATGGGCGGCGTTCCCACCAAGGTCACCGGGCAGGCGGTAACGGTGGACGCCCAGGGCAACGATGTGGTGATCCCCGGCCTGTTCGCGGTGGGTGAAATCGCCTGCGTATCGGTTCACGGCGCCAACCGCCTGGGCGGCAATTCCCTGTTGGATCTGGTGGTGTTCGGCCGTTCGGCGGGGATGCATCTTCAGGAATCCCTGACGGAACAGGGGGCTTTCCGCGATGCCAGCGACGACGATATCGACGCCTCCCTGGCGCGCTACAACCGCTGGAACAATAACCGCACCGGCGAAAATCCGGTGGATATCCGCAAAGCGTTGCAGGCCTGCATGCAAAATAACTTTTCGGTATTCCGCGAAGGCGATGCCATGGCCAAGGGCCTGGCCGAGCTGAAAACCATTCGCGAGCGGCTTAACGATGCCCGCCTGGACGATACCTCGACCGAATTCAACACCCAGCGCGTGGAATGCCTCGAACTGGACAACCTGATGGAAACCGCTTATTCCACCGCGGTGGCCGCTAATTACCGCACGGAAAGCCGTGGCGCCCACAGCCGCTTCGATTTCCCGGATCGGGACGACGAGCATTGGCTGTGTCACAGCCTGTATCTGCCGGAAAGCGACACCATGACCCGCCGCGAGGTGAACATGCAGCCGACGTTACGCCCGGCGTTCCCGCCGAAAGTGCGTACCTACTAAGGCAGAGGGCTTACGTAATGAAAGTTGAATTTTCAGTTTATCGCTATAATCCTGATGTCGACGACCAGCCGCGCATGCAGGATTACCAATTGGACGTGGGCGAAGGGCACGACATGATGGTGTTGGATGCGCTCATCCAGCTGAAGGAACAGGATCCCACGCTGGCGTTTCGCCGCTCCTGCCGCGAAGGCGTGTGCGGCTCCGACGGCGTGAATATGAACGGCAAGAACGGCCTGGCCTGTATCACGCCGTTATCCGCCCTGCGTAAAGGCGATAAAAAAGTCATCATCCGCCCGCTGCCCGGGCTGCCGGTGGTGCGTGATTTGGTGGTGGACATGGGCCAGTTCTATGCCCAGTATGAGAAGATTAAACCTTACCTGTTGAATAACGGCAGGAATCCACCGGCGCGGGAGCATTTGCAAAGCCCCGTGGAGCGCGAAAAACTGGACGGGTTATATGAATGTATCCTTTGCGCCTGTTGCTCGACCTCGTGTCCGTCCTTCTGGTGGAATCCGGATAAGTTTATCGGTCCGGCCGGGCTGCTGGCGTCCTACCGATTCCTGATAGACAGCCGCGACACCGAAAGGGCGGCGCGGCTGGATGAATTGAACGATGCTTTCAGCGTATTCCGCTGCCACAGCATCATGAATTGTGTCAGCGTATGTCCCAAAGGACTGAACCCGACCAAAGCCATCGGGCATATCAAGAGCATGCTGGTACAGCATAGCGCCTGATAGTAAAGGCAAATACGTTACATGTTAACCACGGCGAAAACTGAAGCTAACAAGCTTAAGGGATCATAATGCAGAACGGCGCAATGAAGGCCTGGCTGGATTCCTCCTACCTGGCGGGGGCGAACCAGTCCTACATAGAGCAGCTCTATGAAGACTTTTTAACGGATCCTGATTCCGTCGACGACAGCTGGAGTTTGATTTTCAAACAGCTGCCCACCGCCGGCGTCAGTCCCGATCAACTCCACTCCAAAACCCGGGATTATTTCCGGCGCCTGGCCAAAGACGCGACCCGCTATACGTCCACGGTCAACGATCCGGACAATGATTCCAAGCAGGTCAAAGTCCTGCAGCTTATCAACGCGTTCCGTTTTCGCGGCCACCAGCATGCCAACCTTGATCCGCTGGGGTTATGGAAACAGGAAACGGTGCCCGATTTAAACCCGGCGTTCCATAACCTTACCGAAGCCGATTTCCAGGAAAGCTTTAACGTCGGTTCCTTTGCCATCGGCAAGGAAACCATGAAGCTGGCCGACCTGTACGAGGCGCTGAAACGCACCTATTGCGGCTCCATCGGCGCCGAATATATGCATATCACCGATACCGAGGAGAAACGCTGGATTCAGCAGCATATCGAATCGGTGGTGGGGCAGCCGAGCTTCGATCGCGACGAAAAGAGACGTTTCCTGAGCGAGCTGACGGCGGCCGAAGGCATCGAACGCTATCTGGGCGCCAAATTCCCCGGCGCCAAACGGTTTTCGCTTGAGGGCGGCGACGCGCTTATCCCGATGCTCAAGGAAATGATCCGCTATGCCGGCAAGAACGGCACCCGTGAGGTGGTGCTGGGTATGGCGCATCGCGGCCGGCTGAACGTGCTGATTAACGTGCTGGGAAAAAAACCGCAGGATCTGTTCGACGAATTCGCCGGCAAGCATAAAGAGCATTTGGGCACCGGCGACGTGAAATATCACCAGGGTTTTTCCTCCGATATGGAAACCGAGGGCGGCATCGTCCATCTGGCCCTGGCGTTTAACCCGTCGCATCTGGAAATTGTCAGCCCGGTGGTGGGCGGCTCGGTGCGCGCGCGTATCGACCGGCTCGGCGAGCAGAGCAGTAAAATGGTGCTGCCGATTACCCTGCACGGGGATGCGGCCATCAGCGGGCAGGGCGTGGTGCAGGAAACTCTGAACATGTCCAAGGCGCGTGGTTATGACGTCGGCGGCACGGTGCGCATCGTGGTCAACAACCAGGTCGGCTTCACCACCTCCAACCCCCATGACGCCCGATCCACCCAGTACTGCACCGATATCGCCAAGATGGTGCAGGCGCCGATTTTCCACGTCAATGCCGACGATCCGGAAGCGGTGGCCTTTGTCACCCGCGTGGCGCTGGATTTCCGTACCACCTTCAAGCGCGACGTGATGATCGACCTGGTGTGCTACCGCCGCCACGGCCATAACGAGGCGGACGAACCCAGCGCCACGCAGCCGCTGATGTACCACAAGATCAAAAAACACCCGACGCCGCGCAAGATCTATGCCGATCGCCTGGAGCGCGATAGTGTCGCCACCCTGGAAGACGCCACCGAAATGGTGAATCTCTATCGCGACGCGCTCGATCGCGGCGAGTGCGTGGTGAAGGAATGGCGGCCGATGAACATGCATTCCTTTACCTGGCAGCGCTTCCTCAATCACGATTGGGACGAGGCGTATGCCAGCGAAGTCGAGCCCAAGCGCCTGCAAGAACTGGCCCGCCGCATCAGTGAAGTGCCGGAAGGCGTGGAAATGCAGCCCCGGGTGGCGAAAATCTATAGCGATCGCGCCCTGATGGCCGCCGGCAGCAAGCCGTTCGACTGGGGCGGCGCCGAAACGCTGGCCTACGCTACGCTTGTCGATGAAGGGGTGCCGATACGCCTGTCCGGCGAGGATACGGCGCGCGGCACCTTTTTCCATCGCCACGCGGTGGTGCATAACCAGAAAAACGGCTCCACCTATACGCCGCTGGCCCATGTGCATAACGGCCAGGGCTCCTTTCGGGTATGGGACTCCGTACTGTCCGAAGAGGCGGTGCTGGCGTTTGAATACGGTTATGCCACCGCCGAGCCGCGTACCCTGGTTATCTGGGAAGCGCAGTTCGGCGATTTCGCCAACGGCGCCCAGGTGGTGATCGACCAGTTCATCAGCTCCGGCGAGCAGAAATGGGGACGGATGTGCGGGCTGGTGATGCTGCTGCCCCATGGTTACGAAGGGCAGGGACCGGAACATTCTTCGGCCCGCCTGGAGCGCTATCTGCAGCTGTGCGCCGAGCAGAACATGCAGGTCTGCGTTCCGAGCACGCCGGCGCAGGTTTATCATATGCTGCGGCGCCAGGCGTTGCGCAATATGCGCCGACCGCTGATTGTCATGTCGCCGAAATCGCTGCTGCGCCATCCGCTGGCCATCTCGTCGCTGGAGGATATGGCTAACGGTAGTTTCTTGCCGGCCATTGGCGAAATTGACGATCTGGATCCCAAGGACGTTAAGCGCGTCGTGCTCTGTTCTGGTAAGGTTTATTATGACTTATTGGATCAGCGGCGCAAAAACGGGCAGCGGGATGTGGCCATCGTGCGAATCGAACAACTGTATCCGTTCCCGCATCAGGCGGTGCGGGAGGCATTGCAACCTTTTGCCCATGTGCAGGATTTTATCTGGTGCCAGGAGGAACCGCTCAATCAGGGTGCCTGGTATTGCAGCCAGCATCATTTCCTTGAAGTCATTACTCGTGGAGCATCGCTACGTTACGCGGGACGCCCGGCTTCCGCCTCGCCGGCGGTTGGGTATTTGTCCGTGCACCAGACACAACAAAAAAATCTGGTCAATGACGCGCTGAACGTTAATTAAATATAAGGATAGATAATGAGTAGCGTAGATATTCTGGTTCCCGATCTTCCTGAATCGGTTGCCGATGCAACCGTCGCCACCTGGCACAAAAAGCCCGGCGATAGCGTTCAGCGTGATGAAGTGCTGGTGGAAATCGAAACCGACAAAGTGGTGCTGGAAGTCCCGGCCCCCGAGGCGGGCGTGCTGGATGCATTGCTGGAGGATGAAGGGGCGACCGTCACTTCCCGCCAGGTGCTCGGACGCCTGCGTCCCGGCGACAGTTCCGGACAGGAAACGGCCGAAAAATCGCAAAGCAAGGAATCCACCCCGGCGCAGCGCTATACCGCCGGCCTTGAGGAAGAAAGCAACGAAGCGCTCAGCCCGGCCATCCGCCGGCTTATCGCCGAACATGATTTGAAGGCCGAAGAGATTAAAGGCAGCGGCGTCGGCGGGCGCATCACCCGCGAGGATGTGGATAAACATCTGGTGGCCAAAACGTCCGCGCCGGCTCCCGCCGCCGCGCCGGCGCCGGCAGCCAAGGCACCGGAGTCCGCGCCTGTCGCCGGGCTGGGCAACCGCAGTGAAAAACGCGTGCCGATGACCCGTTTACGCAAACGGGTCGCCGAGCGGCTGCTGGAAGCGAAAAACAATACCGCCATGTTGACCACCTTTAATGAAGTCAACATGCAGCCGATTATGGAGCTGCGTAAGCAGTACGGCGACGGCTTTGAAAAACGCCACGGCATCCGTCTCGGCTTTATGTCTTTTTATATTAAAGCGGTGGTGGAAGCGCTGAAACGCTTCCCGGAAGTCAACGCCTCCATCGATGGCGAAGACGTGGTCTACCACAACTACTTCGACATCAGCATTGCGGTATCCACTCCGCGCGGGCTGGTGACGCCGGTGCTGCGCGATGTGGATGCGCTGGGCATGAGCGATATCGAGAAGGCCATCAAGGAACTGGCGATAAAGGGCCGCGACGGCAAGCTGAAAGTGGAAGAACTGACCGGCGGTAACTTTACCATTACCAACGGCGGCGTATTCGGATCGCTGATGTCCACGCCCATCATCAACCCGCCGCAAAGCGCCATCCTCGGCATGCATGCCATCAAGGACCGGCCGATGGCGGTGAACGGGCAGGTGGTTATCCTGCCGATGATGTACCTGGCGCTGTCCTACGATCACCGTCTGATTGACGGCAAGGAATCGGTGAGCTTCCTGGTCACGATCAAGGACATGCTGGAAGACCCGACGCGCTTACTGCTTGATGTATAGCAATCGTCGGTCGCGGGCCGGGAAGTCACCGGGCCGCGGCCGGCCGGTTGCCTGCGGGACGTAGCGCCATGGCGCCTGCGCAAGCACCATTCGAGGGCGGCTGAATCACGCCGCCGCCGACACTCCCAGACGAAGATGGAAACAACATCATGAATTTACATGAATATCAGGCAAAACAGCTGTTTGCTCGGTATGGTCTGCCTGCCCCCACGGGTTTTGCGTGCACCACGCCGCGGGAAGCGGAAGAATCCGCCTCCAAGATCGGCGCCGGTCCCTGGGTAGTTAAATGCCAGGTTCACGCCGGTGGCCGCGGCAAGTCCGGCGGCGTCAAGGTGGTTAAAAGCAAAGAGGAAATCCGCGCCTTCGCCGAACACTGGCTGGGCAAGCGCCTGGTAACCTATCAGACGGACGCCCTGGGCCAGCCGGTTCACCAAATCCTGGTGGAGGCGGCAACCGATATTGATAAGGAACTTTACCTGGGCGCGGTGGTGGATCGCGGATCCCGGCGCGTGGTCTTTATGGCCTCCACTGAAGGCGGCGTGGAAATTGAAAAAGTTGCCGAAGAGACGCCGCACCTGATCCATAAGGTTTCCCTCGATCCCCTGACCGGCCCCCAGCCGTTCCAGGGCCGCGAGCTGGCGTTTAAGCTGGGTCTTTCGGGCAAGCAGGTCGGGCAGTTCACCAAGATTTTCATGGGACTGGCCGCGCTGTTCCTGGAGCGGGATCTGGCGCTGGTGGAAATTAATCCGCTGGTTATCACCCGGGAAGGCAATCTGGTCTGCCTGGACGGCAAGCTGAGCGCCGACGGCAACGCCTTGTTTCGCCAGCCGGAGCTGCGTGAAATGCGCGATAAGAGTCAGGAAGACGCCCGTGAGGCCCAGGCTGCGCAGTGGGAGCTGAACTATGTGGCGCTCGACGGCAATATCGGCTGCATGGTGAACGGCGCGGGCCTGGCCATGGGCACCATGGATATCGTTAAGCTGCACGGCGGTTCCCCGGCCAACTTCCTGGATGTGGGCGGCGGCGCCACCAAGGAGCGCGTGACCGAAGCCTTTAAGATCATCCTGTCGGACGAAAACGTTAAAGCGGTGCTGGTGAATATTTTCGGCGGTATCGTGCGCTGCGACCTGATTGCCGAAGGCATTATCGGCGCGGTGGCGGATGTGGGGGTTAACGTGCCGGTGGTGGTGCGTCTGGAAGGCAATAACGCCGAGCTGGGCGCGAAGATCCTGGCCGAGAGCGGCCTGAATATTATTGCCGCCACCAGTCTGACCGACGCGGCACAACAAGCGGTCGCCGCGGTGGAGGGAAAATAATGTCCATATTAATTGATAAAAATACCAAAGTTATCTGCCAGGGATTCACCGGCAGCCAGGGCACGTTTCACTCCGAGCAGGCGCTGGCCTACGGCACCAAAATGGTCGGCGGCGTCACGCCGGGCAAGGGCGGCACCGAGCATCTCGGCCTGCCGGTGTTTAATACCGTGCGCGAAGCCGTGGAAAAAACCGGCGCCACCGCTTCGGTGATTTACGTCCCGGCGCCGTTTTGCAAAGATTCCATCCTGGAGGCGGTTGACGCCGGCATTGAGCTGATTATCTGTATTACCGAGGGTATCCCGACCCTGGATATGCTGGTGGTGAAGGCCAAGCTGGAGCAAAGCGGCTCGCGGATGATCGGGCCGAACTGTCCGGGCGTCATTACTCCCGGCGAATGCAAGATAGGCATCATGCCCGGTCATATTCACAAACCGGGCCGGGTGGGTATAGTGTCGCGTTCCGGCACCCTGACCTACGAGGCGGTTAAACAGACCACCGATACCGGGCTGGGGCAGTCCAGCTGCGTCGGCATCGGCGGCGACCCGATCCCCGGCTCGAACTTTATCGATATCCTGAAGCTGTTCGAGCAGGATCCGCAGACCGAGGCGATCGTGATGATCGGCGAAATCGGCGGCAGCGCGGAAGAGGAAGCCGCCGCCTATATCAAGGATCATGTCACCAAACCGGTGGTGGGTTATATTGCGGGCGTTACCGCGCCTAAAGGCAAGCGTATGGGGCATGCCGGGGCGATTATCGCCGGCGGCAAAGGCACCGCGGACGAGAAATTCGCCGCGCTGGAAGCGGCGGGAGTGAAGACCGTGCGCAGCCTGGCGGATATCGGCGCCGCGCTGAAGACCCTGCTGCCATAGCATAAGCCAGCGTGCCCGCTAACCGGATCGATGTGTGATCCGGTGCTGGCGGGCATACCGTGCCATGGGGCGCTTGGTCGGGCGGATAAACCACGCCCGATTCGACCCCATCGGCACGCTCTCCCTTGAACACGTTTGCTTTGGGTCCGGTGTTGGCGCACTCTCGCTTTAACACCTCTGTTGTGAGTTCGGCGCTGAAATCGGGTTGCCGTTTTGGCTACCTGGTCTGTCCCCTTCTTTTTTTCTTCGCCATGTCCCCTTTATTGTGAATTAAATCCATAATTGTGATAGCGCGCTTCTATTGCATCATTAGGTCATTAAATAATGATGTCTTAACAAATAGAAAATATTTCCGGCGGTTTTTTTGCCTTTTTACTTAATTTCGCGATCTTATTAATTACAGTTTTTTAACATCAGCGCTTTTGTAAAGTAAATAAATAACACTCTTTAACATTCTTAGAGAAAAATTGCGCTAAATCAATGATTTTTGGTGGCGTTTTATGTTCAAATCAGCAAAACTTGCGCTGGCTCAATTTCACTATTGCCGTCGATAAAATCGTGTTTTGATCGAGACGTGATTTCATAAGCTGCATCACGAAAAAAGGTATTTATCCTGAGTAAGTTGAGGGGTACTATATGGTTGGTTTAATGCCAGATAGTGCGTTTGAAAAAAAAACCGCCGTCGATTTACCGCTTGGGCGCCAGGTTGTCCGTTTTTGCCGGTTAAATCGATAATCGGGAACAATTATAAACTCTTTATTATTCACCGCGGGTTGTTGCGTCGCTTTGTTATGCCAGGGCGCCAGATTACCGCACGTGGGAACCATCCTGCGAGGAGCAAGGAGTCAACATGTTTGATGTCGTCGAACTGTCACGGTTACAGTTTGCCCTAACGGCGATGTACCATTTCCTGTTTGTCCCACTGACCCTGGGGCTGGCGTTCTTATTAGCCATCATGGAAACGGTCTACGTCCTGTCCGGCAAGCAGATCTATAAAGATATGACGAAATTCTGGGGCAAGTTGTTTGGTATCAACTTTGCCCTGGGGGTAGCCACCGGCCTGACCATGGAATTCCAGTTCGGAACCAACTGGTCGTACTTTTCCCACTACGTCGGCGACATATTTGGTGCTCCGCTGGCCATCGAAGGATTAATGGCCTTCTTCCTGGAGTCCACCTTTGTCGGTCTGTTCTTCTTCGGCTGGGATCGCCTGAGCAAAACGCAGCATCTGACGGTCACCTGGATGGTGGCGTTGGGCTCCAACCTGTCCGCTTTGTGGATACTGGTGGCCAACGGCTGGATGCAAAATCCCATCGCGTCGGATTTCAACTATGAAACCATGCGCATGGAAATGGTCAGCTTCGCCGACCTGGTGCTCAATCCGGTCGCGCAGGTGAAGTTCGTGCATACCGTGGCCGCGGGCTATTGTACCGGCGCCATGTTTGTCCTGGGCATCAGTTCCTACTACCTGCTTAAAGGTCGTGACATCGCCTTCGCCAGGAGATCTTACGCCATCGCGGCGGCGTTCGGCATGGCGGCCGTGCTGTCCGTGATCGTGCTGGGTGATGAATCCGGCTATGAAATGGGCGACGTGCAAAAAACCAAACTGGCGGCCATCGAGGCGGAATGGGAAACGCAGCCCGCGCCGGCTCCGTTTACCCTGTTCGGCATCCCCGACCAGACCCTGCAGCGCAATCATTTCTCCATCCAGATCCCCTTTGCCCTGGGCATTATCGCCACCCGATCGACGGATCGCCAGGTCACCGGCATCAAGGACCTGATGGCGCAGCATCAAATCCGTATCCGCAACGGCATGAAAGCCTATGAACTGTTGCAGCAGCTGCGCGGCGGCCATGCCGATCCGGCGGCGCGCGCCCAGTTCAACGCGATAAAACAGGATTTGGGTTACGGCCTGCTGTTGAAACGCTACACGGATGATATCCCCAACGCCACCGAAGAGCAGATCCAGAGCGCCACCAGCGATTCCATTCCGCGCGTGGCGCCGCTGTACTTCTCCTTCCGCATCATGGTGCTCGGCGGGGTGCTGATGCTTATTATCATCACACTGTCCTTCTGGAGCGTGATCCGTAACCGCATCGGCCAACGTCCCTGGCTGCACCGCGCCGCGCTGTACGGCATTCCCATTCCCTGGATCGCCATCGAAGCCGGCTGGTTTGTCGCCGAGTATGGCCGCCAGCCCTGGGCCATCGGTGAAATATTGCCGACCGCGGTCGCAAACTCCAGCCTGACCGCGGGCGATATCCTGTTCTCCATGGGGCTTATCTGCGGGCTGTATACCCTGTTCCTGGTGGCCGAGATGTATTTGATGTTTAAATACGCGCGCCTGGGGCCGAGCAGCCTGCACACCGGTCGCTATCATTTCGAGCAGCCGACGCTCACCACGCAGAAAGCATACTAAGGAGCCCACGCCATGTTTGACTATGAAGTATTACGCTTAATCTGGTGGGTGCTGATCGGTGTCCTGCTGATAGGTTTCGCGGTAACCGACGGCTTTGATATGGGCGTCGGCATGCTGATGCGCATCATGGGCCGCAACGATACCGAACGGCGGATCATGATCAATACCATTGCGCCGCATTGGGAAGGCAACCAGGTCTGGTTGGTCACCGCAGGCGGCGCGCTGTTCGCCGCCTGGCCGATGGTTTACGCCGCGGCGTTTTCCGGGTTCTATATCGCCATGATCCTGGTGCTGGCTTCGCTGTTTTTCCGTCCGGTGGGCTTTGATTACCGGTCAAAAATCGAAGATCCGCGCTGGCGCGGCATGTGGGACTGGGGCATCTTTATCGGCAGTTTTGTGCCGCCGGTGGTGATAGGCGTTGCCTTCGGCAACCTGCTGCTGGGTGTCCCCTTCCACGTGGATGAGTACCTGCGCCTTTATTATACCGGCACCTTCTTCCAACTGCTGAATCCCTTTGGCCTCCTGGCGGGGCTGGTTAGCCTGGCGATGTTTATCAGCATGGGCGGGACCTATCTGCAGATGCGCGTCGCCGGCGATCTGCTGGCGCGGGTTCGCGCCGTAACGCAAATCAGCAGCCTGGCGACGCTGGTGCTGTTCCTGCTTGGCGGCGTGTGGCTGGTCAACGGCATCGACGGTTTCACCATTACCTCGGTTATCGATACCAACGCCGTGTCCAACCCGCTGAACAAAACCGTGGCGCACCAGGCCGGCGCGTGGCTGGCCAATTACCACAGCTATCCGCTGCTTTGGGCGATTCCGGCGCTTGGCGTGGCGCTGCCGTTGCTGACCCTGCTGTGTTCACGCCTTGGCAAAGGCGCCTGGGCGTTTATTTTTTCTTCGCTTACCGTTGCGTGCATCATCCTGACGGCGGGGGTAACCTTATTTCCGTTTATCATGCCGTCGACCACCATGCCTGAAGCCAGCCTCACGGTATGGGACGCCACCTCCAGCCTGCTGACGCTTAAGGTGATGACCATCGTCGCCGTTATTTTCGTGCCGATTGTGCTGCTCTATACCATCTGGTGTTATTACAAGATGTATGGTCGCATCACCAAAGAGCATATCGAACAAAACGCGCATACGCTGTACTGAGGAAGGAGCTGAAAATGTGGTATTTTGCCTGGATATTGGGAACGCTGCTCGCCTGCGCCTTCGGTATAATCACCGCCCTGGCGCTGGAGCATCACGAAGACAGCCAGCCGCGCGGCGGCGAACGGATTGAGAACGATCTGAAGTGATAAGGTCCGTCACCGACGTCCTCTACCGCCTGACCGACAGCGGCCCGTTGCGGCTGTTGTCGCTTATCATGGCGCTGGCGCTTGCCGGCTGCGTCTTCTGGATGCCGGCGCGTTTCGCCTCCACCACCAGTTCGCTGGCGGCCTGGCATAACCTGCTGATTATCTGGGCGGTTTGCGCGGGTGTTATCCACGGCGTCGGTTTCCGTCCACGTCGCTTGGGATGGCGGCTGGCGTTTTTGCCGCCGGCGGCAATGCTGCTGCTGGCCATTGCGCTTGGTTATTTATTTCTCTGAATATCAAAGCCGGACAATGCTGTTTTAATTGGCGTTGTTTCGGCAACAGCATTTTGCGAAAAAAGTTATTCTAATAAAATGCTTTGCCAAATGGGTTATTTCACGACTCCCGCATTTCGTTAACACACCGGGTATATTGCCGGGACTTTTTGTCAGCAGTTCAGCCATATTCTTTACATAGCCCGCCGCGCCGGGCGCCCGCGCCCGCTTTATCCATAATTATTTTCAATCATCCGAGGTAATCCATTCCCAACGTGGTTGGTCTTGCGTATAGTAAGCACCGTTGTTTTGCGTTGCTGGGATGTACAGTGAGTAATACGTTATTCCGATGGCCGGTGCGCGTCTATTATGAAGATACGGACGCCGGGGGTGTGGTCTATCACGCACGCTATGTGGTTTTTTATGAAAGAGCCCGTACCGAAATGCTGCGCCAGCATAATTTCCATCAGCATGCCTTACTGAGCGAGAATATCGCTTTTGTGGTGAGGCGCATCACGGTGGACTATCTCGCCTCAGCGCGTCTGGACGATTTGCTGCAAGTAGAAAGTGAAATCGTCTCAATGCGCGGTGCCTCTCTGACTTTTGCGCAACGCATCCTGAACGCTGAAGGGCAACTTCTCAGCCAGGCGGATGTTTTGATAGCCTGTATTGATCTACACCAAATGAAGCCTGTCGCGCTTCCTAAGTCTATTGTCGCGGAGTTCAAGCAGTGACTGACATGAACATTTTTGATCTGTTCCTGAAAGCAAGCTTTCTGGTTAAACTGATCATGTTGATTTTAATGTGCTTTTCCATTGCATCCTGGGCGATTATCATCCAGCGCACCCGTATTTTAAACACGGCCACCCGCGAGGCGGAAGCCTTCGAGGACAAATTCTGGTCGGGTATCGAATTGTCCCGCCTGTACCAGGAAAGCCAGACCCGTCGCGACGTGCTGACCGGATCCGAGCAGATCTTCTATTCCGGCTTTAAAGAATTCGCCCGTCTGCACCGCGCCAATAGCCATGCGCCGGAAGCCGTGGTGGAAGGCGCTTCGCGCGCCATGCGCATTTCCATGAACCGCGAGCTGGAAGCGTTGGAAACCCATATTCCTTTCTTGGGCACGGTAGGTTCCATCAGCCCGTATATCGGTCTGTTCGGCACCGTCTGGGGCATCATGCACGCCTTTATCGGCCTGGGCGCGGTTAAACAGGCCACCCTGCAAATGGTCGCCCCCGGCATCGCCGAAGCGCTGATCGCCACGGCGATAGGCCTGTTCGCCGCCATTCCGGCGGTCATGGCCTACAACCGGCTCAGCCAGCGGGTGAACAAGCTGGATCAGAACTACGACAACTTCACCGAAGAGTTCATCGCCATCCTGCATCGCCAGGCCTTCGCCAGCAGCGATAGCGCTAAGTAGAAGGAGGGGAGAGCATGGCTCGCAGACGTGGTCGGAATCAAATAAAGTCGGAAATCAACATTGTTCCACTGCTCGACGTGCTGCTGGTGCTGGTGTTGATCTTCATGGCGACGGCGCCCATCATCACCCAGAGCGTCGAGGTGGATCTGCCCGACGCGACGGATTCAAAAGCGGTCAGCAGCGATGATAACCCGCCGGTGATTGTGGAAGTGTCGGGCGTCGGCCAATACAGTCTGGTGGTGGATCACAACCGTATGGAACAGTTGCCGCCGGAGCAGGTGGTGGCCGAGGCGCGTGCGCGCATTACGGCCAATCCTAAAGCGATATTTTTAATCGGCGGCGCGAAAGACGTGCCTTATGATGAAATTATCAAGGCGCTGAATCTGCTGCATCAGGCCGGCGTTAAGTCGGTGGGCCTGATGACCCAGCCCATTTAACGGCATACTGATCATGCGCGATTTTACTGGCAAATCTGTTTTTGGGAATCGATTGTGGTAAAGGCAACCGAACAGAACGATAAGCTCAAACGCGCCATTATTATTTCGATTGTTCTGCATATTATCCTGATCGGGTTATTGGTCTGGAGTTCCTACACGCAGACTCTCGAATCCAGTGGCGGCGGCGGAGGCGGCTCGTCCATCGACGCGGTAATGGTCGATCCCGGTGCCGTGGTGCAACAGTATAACCGTCAACAGCAGCAGCAGACGGACGCCCAGCGCGCGTCGCAGCTGCGTGAAAAACAGGCGCAACAGCAGGCGGAAGAGCTGCAGCAAAAGCAGGCGGCCGAGCAGCAGCGACTGAAAGAATTGGAGAAAGACCGGCTGGCGGCGCAGGAAGCGGCGCAGCAGCAGAAAGAACAGCAGGCGGAGCAACAAAAACAGGCCGCCGAAGCCGCTAAACAGGCGGCGGAACAAAAGCAGCAGGCGGAAGCCGCTACCCAGCAGGCCAAGGAACAGCAGAAACAGGCGGAAGCCGCGGCAGCCCAGGCCAAGGCCGAGGCGGCCCAGCAGGCTAAAGCCGCCGCTGAGGCGAAAAAGCAGGCGGAAGCCGAGGCCAGTAAACAGGCCGCCGCCGCCGCGGCCGCGGCAAAAAAACAGGCTGACGCCGCGGCGCAGGCCAAGGCCGAACAGGCCGCCAAGGCCAAAGCCGTGGAAGACGCGAAAAAAGAAGCGGCCGCAGAAGCGGCGGCCGCCAAGGCGGAAGCCGCAAAAGCCGCCGCCGCCGAAAAAGCCGAGGCCACCGCCAAGGCCGACGCCGCCAAAGCGGCCGCGGCCAAGGCGGAAGCGGCTAAAGAGAAATCCGACGCCGCCGCGGCGGCCAAGGCCGAGCAGGCCGCCAAGGATAAAGCCGCCGCCGCGGCCGAAGCCAAGGCCGCCGCGGCCGCCGCGAAAAAAGCGGCCGGGGATGCGAAAAAAGCCGCCGCCGCCGCGGCCGCCAAGCAGTCCAATGAAGTCGACGATTTACTGGGTGGTTTGACCGATTCGAAAAACGCGCCGAAAGCCGGCGGCGGGCCTAGCGGGGGCAGTAAGCCTAAAGGCACGGGTACGAGCAAGGAGAGCGGGGCCTCAGGCGCGGAAATAAGTAGTTACGCCGGCCTGGTCAAAGCGGCCATCGAAGCGAAGTTTTACAGCGATCCTTCATTCACCGGCAAGACATGCGTGTTGCGCCTGAAGCTGGCTCCTGATGGCATGGTAATCTCGGTCTCTTCCGAAGGCGGTGACCCGGCCTTGTGCCAGGCGGCTGTCTCGGCGGCGAAACTGGCTAAAATACCTAAACCGCCAACCCAGGCCGTTTATGAAGTATTCAAAAATGCGCCAATTGATTTTAAACCGCAATAATGGGTAAAGAAGTCAAAATATAGCGGTGAGGGTTTAAGATTTAGACTATGTTGTCTACCTGAAGTATATGGTTTTGTTTACGTGGTTTAGTTAAAATTCTGCTAATTTATCGTGGCGTATCGCCTCGGTATGGGAGATGAAATGAAGCAGGCATTTCGAGTAGCGCTAGGTTTAATGATTTTATGGGCGTCCGTGCTGCATGCGGAAGTGCGAATAGAGATCACGCAAGGGGTCGATTCGGCGCGGCCGATTGGCGTTATTCCGTTTAAATGGGCGGGCCCTGGCGCCGCGCCCGAGGATATCGGCGGCATTGTCGGCGCGGATTTGCGCAACAGCGGTAAATTCAACCCTATCGATGTGGCGCGTATGCCGCAGCAGCCCGCGACGGCTGCCGAAGTCACGCCGGCGGCCTGGACCGCCCTGGGTATCGACGCGGTGGTGGTGGGGCAGATCCAACCCAGCGCCGACGGTAATTTTGTTATCTCCTATCAATTGGTTGATACGTCCGGCAACCCCGGCGCGGTATTGGAGCAAAACCAGTTTAAAGTCAAAAAATCCGATCTGCGTTACGGTGCCCATGCCGCCAGCGACGGCGTTTTTGAAAAATTGACCGGGATCAAGGGCGCGTTTCGCACCCGTATCGCTTATGTGGTGCAAACCAACGGCGGGCAGTATCCTTATGAGCTGCGCATCGCCGACTACGACGGCTTCAACCAGTTTGTGGTCCACCGGTCTCCCCAGCCGCTGATGTCGCCGGCCTGGTCGCCGGACGGCAGCAAGGTCGCGTATGTAACGTTTGAAAGCGGCCGCTCGGCGCTGGTGGTGCAGGATGTCTATAAGCAAACGGTCAGGCAGATTGCCAGCTTCCCGCAGCATAACGGCGCGCCGGCCTTTTCGCCGGACGGCTCCAAGCTGGCCTTCGCCCTGTCGAAATCCGGCAGTTTGAATATTTATGTGATGAATTTAGGCTCCGGCCAGATTACGCAGGTGACCGACGGTCGCAGCAACAACACGGAACCGACCTGGTTCCCGGATAACCAGTCCCTGGCCTATACCTCGGATCAGGGCGGTCGTCCGCAAGTGTATAAAGTGGGCATTAACGGCGGTAGCCCGCAGCGCCTTACCTGGGAAGGCTCCCAGAACCAGGATGCGGACGTGAGCGCGGACGGTAAGTTCCTGGTCATGGTCAGCAGCAACGGCGGCGCTCAGCATATCGCCAAACAGGATCTGGCAACGGGAGCCGTGCAAGTCTTAACGGCCACGTTCCTGGATGAAACACCTAGCCTCGCACCCAATGGCACCATGGTTATCTACAGCTCTACACAAGGGATGGGTTCCGTGCTACAGCTGGTTTCGATTGATGGGCGTTTCAAAGCGCGTCTTCCGGCGACTGATGGACAGGTCAAATTTCCTGCCTGGTCTCCGAATCTGTGATGCATGTGTAAATATGTATGGCAAACTATAAAAGGAAAATGAGATGCAACTGAACAAAGTGCTAAAAGGGCTGATGCTGGCCGTGCCTGTACTGGCTATCGCCGCGTGTAGTTCCCACAAAAGCGCTAACAATGGCGCGGATTCTGCCATGGGCGCTGGCACTGGTATGGACAATGCAAGCGGTGCCAATGCCTCTTCTGAAGAACAGGCTCGTCTGCAGATGCAAGAACTGCAAAGGAACAATATCGTTTACTTCGATCTTGATAAGTACGATATCCGTTCTGATTTCGCCCAGATGCTGGACGCACATGCTAACTTCCTGCGCAGCAACCCATCCTATAAAGTGACCGTTGAAGGTCATGCGGATGAACGCGGCACGCCGGAATATAACATCGCCCTGGGTGAACGTCGCGCCAATGCCGTGAAGATGTATCTTCAGGGTAAAGGCGTCTCTGTCGATCAGATCTCTATCGTATCTTACGGTAAAGAGAAACCGGCTGTACTGGGACATGACGAATCGGCTTACGCCAAAAACCGTCGTGCCGTACTGGTATACTAAGAGAATTGCATGAGCGGTAACTTCAGACATTATCTGTTAAGTCTGTCGTTGCTGGTTGGCGTAGCGGCCCCTTGGGCCGCTACCGCCCAAGCGCCAATCAGTAATGTCGGCTCCGGCTCGGTGGAAGATCGGGTCACTCAACTTGAGCGTATTTCCAACGCTCACGGCCAGCTATTAACTCAACTTCAGCAACAACTCTCCGATACCCAGCGCGATATTGATTCCTTGCGGGGTCAAATTCAGGAAAGCCAGTACCAGCTTTCCCAGGTGGTGGAGCGCCAGAAACAGATTTATCAGCAAATGGACAGCCTGAGCAGCAAAGGCGGCCAGGATGCGGCTGCGGCCACGCCGGGCGGCGGGGCGGACAACGGCGCGGCAGTCCCGGCCACAGGCGCCAGCCCGGATGCGGCGGCCCCGGCGGCGGCTTCGGACGGAACCGGCACCGGTGACGCCAATACCGATTACAATGCGGCGGTGGCTTTGGTACTGGAGAAAAAACAGTACGATCAGGGCATCATCGCGTTTCAAAATTTTGTTAAACGTTACCCGGATTCAACTTATCAGCCCAATGCCAATTACTGGCTGGGTCAGTTGAATTACAACAAAGGTAAAAAAGACGATGCGGCATATTATTTTGCCCTGGTTGTCAAAAATTACCCCAAATCACCAAAAAGTTCCGAGGCCCTGTTTAAAGTCGGGGTAATCATGCAGGAAAAAGGCCAGACCGACAAAGCCAAGGCCGTTTACCAGCAGGTTATCAAACTTTACCCCAACACTGATTCCGCCAAACAAGCACAAAAACGGCTGTCCGGTCTTTGAACCATTCAGGCCTCCAGCGAAGAATTATTCGCCGGATCCAGGCCTGGATGCTCGAAGATCAAGCAGTTGAACGTTATTGCGTAAATTTAGGTTGCGCAGAAAATTTTAGAAAGTAATATATGCCGCCGTTGCCAAGGGAAAGCGTTTATCCCCGGGCGATGGTAAAACAACGGATATCAGGGTCGTTAGCTCAGTTGGTAGAGCAGTTGACTTTTAATCAATTGGTCGCAGGTTCGAATCCTGCACGACCCACCAATTACGCAGATAGCGAGGCCAAAGGCCGAGTCCCCCTGCACACCCGCCGTTATCCGGTTATCACGCAGTAAATCCCGCCAAGGGGTCGTTAGCTCAGTTGGTAGAGCAGTTGACTTTTAATCAATTGGTCGCAGGTTCGAATCCTGCACGACCCACCAATTTCGAAAAGTCCTCCAATTTTTTTAGCCAATACATTTCTATATATTGTGCGTGTCGTGCGGATTTGAACCTGCGCAGGTTCGAGTCGAGCGCAGCGAGACAACGTTGCCGGCACGGCAGCTTATCCCCAAAAATTTTGCGGTATTGCGCTCTGTTTCGCACATATCGACTAGTGTGCCGCCGTAAAATCCATTATGGTTTTCGTTCTGCGTCGTTCGGCATGCCACAAATTATATAAACTAAACAAAAAAATAAAAAATAACAAAATTAGCAGGACATTTGGCTAAAAATTGTTTATTTTGTTTAGTATATAAAACACACGCGCTGCATAGACTGTCCGATCGCCTTCCACGGCGCCCAGCCCATGCGCGGGGACTGATCAGGATACAAGCAATGAGCGAAGTGTTGGATGTCAATGCGGCCATCTATCCTTTCCCACCCAAACCGCGCGCCCTGAGCGCGGATGAAAAACAATTCTATTATGAAAAAATCGCGCGGTTGCTAAAGCAGCGCAACGCCGTTATGGTCGCCCACTATTATACCGACCCGGAAATCCAGGCGCTGGCGGAGGCGACCGGCGGCTGTGTGGCGGATTCCCTTGAAATGGCGCGGTTCGGCAGCACCCATCCGGCCACCACGCTGCTGGTGGCCGGCGTAAGGTTTATGGGCGAAACGGCGAAAATACTCAGCCCGGAGAAAACGGTGCTGATGCCTACGCTGAAAGCTGAATGCTCGCTGGATCTGGGATGCCCGGTGGAGGCGTTCAGCGCGTTTTGCGATGCCCATCCGGACCGCACCGTCGTGGTCTATGCCAATACCTCCGCGGCGGTTAAGGCGCGCGCCGATTGGGTTGTCACCTCAAGCATCGCCGTGGATCTTATCGAGCATCTTGATAGCCTGGGTGAAAAGATCATCTGGGCGCCGGACCGGCATCTCGGCCGTTATGTGCAAAACCAAACCGGCGCGGATATTTTATGCTGGCAGAGCGCTTGTATTGTGCACGACGAGTTCAAGACCCAGGCATTGCTCAACATGAAGCGGCTTTATCCTGACGCGGCGGTGCTGGTGCATCCCGAGTCGCCGCAGGCCGTTGTCGCCCTGGCCGATGCGGTCGGCTCGACCAGCCAGCTTATCCAGGCGGCAAAAACCCTGCCGCAGCGGCAAATGATCGTCGCAACCGATCGCGGCATTTTTTATAAAATGCAGCAGGCCTGCCCGGATAAAACCCTGTTCGAAGCGCCCACCGCCGGCGACGGCGCTACCTGCCGCAGCTGCGCCCATTGTCCCTGGATGGCCATGAACGGCCTGAAAGCCGTCGCTGACGGCCTTCTGCACGGTGGGGGAGACCATGAGATACAGGTGCCGGATGAATTGCGTGTCAAGGCGCTGGTGCCGTTAAACCGCATGTTGGCTTTTGCCGCCGAACTCAAGGTACGCGTTACCGGCAACGCTTAGTGATGATGATGGGCATGGGCCAGCCCGCCGCCTTCGGTGATGCCGCAATCGTCTTCGGGGCACGTCTGGTATTCCATCTGCACCGTGGCATGGCTGATATGATAATGGGCCAGCAGGAAATCCTGGATCTGGTGCAACAGGGCATCGTGATCGTAGGGCGGGATTACCTGTGCATGCAGGGTCATCAGGGGCTTCTCCCCCACCTGCCAGATATGGACATGATGAATATTGCGTACTTCGGGAATGTTAAGCGACAGGTCGCGCTTGAGTTTCTCGATATCGATACGGCTGGGCGTGCCCTCGAGCAGCTCATGCAGGCTTTCCCGCATCAGCCGCCAGCCGCTGCGCAGCACCAGGCATGAAACCAGCATGGATAAAATCGGGTCGATGGGCATCCAGCCGGTCATCAATATCACCACCGCCGCGATAATCGCCCCGACGGAGCCTAATAAATCCCCCAGCACATGCAGCGCGGCGGCGCGCAGATTGATGTTTTTTTCCCCTTCGCCCCCATGCAGCAGCCAGAAAGAAAGCAGATTGGCCAGCAGGCCAGCCACGGCGATGATCATCATGCTCCAGCCGGCCACGGGATGGGGATGGTAAAAACGCCGTATCGCCTCCCAGACAATAAGCGCCGTAATCGCCAGCAGGGCCAGCGCATTAACAAAGGCCGCCAGGGTGGTCAGCCTCAGATAGCCAAAGGTATGCCGGCTATTGGGCTTACGGGTGGCAAAACGCACGGCCAGCAAGGCCATAAGCAACGCGGCCGCGTCGGTCAGCATATGCCCCGCATCGGCCAGCAGCGCCAGCGATCCCGACAGCAGGCCGCCCGCCACTTCCACGGCCATAAATACGGCCGTAACGGCAAACGCCGCCAGCAGGCGTTTATTATTGCCGTTATCCGCCGCCCCGTGCCCGTGGACTTCCGAGTGGTCATGTGTCGTTGCCATAGATTTTCCTGTGAAAAGCCCCATGTACCAATCATGATAATACCCGAACAGGCGCCAGGAAACGAAGGGTTGCCGTAGGGTATTCTCAGGTTATTATGCCTGCGCCGGCGCGTTGCACGCCATGGGCAAATGCCGTCCCGCCGTTTAGCGCCGAAATACTATGCTTTATCATGCTATGCTTTATAATAAACGCGCCCAGGGTTATGACGGCCGGCAGCCATGAAATAGGCAAAAAAAAAGAAATCAGGCTAATCGCTGATTTCTCCTGTTAAAACTGAATAAAGCAGGCATCGCCTGCCATGTTCAATATTTAGTTGGTGGTGCCATCGGTTTTAGTGGCCTCGGTTGTGCCGCTTTTGCCGGTTTCCACTTTTGAATTGGTATCCGGACAACGTCCGTCTTTACACATGGTGTTTTTGTGTATTTCGGCGGCGTTCAAATCGGCGTTGGCGTCGGTACTGCCGGTCTTGGAGGTATCGGTGCCGCCGGTATTGATCTTGTCGTTGCTGACGCCGTTAGGCGCGGTATTGTCCTTGGAGCCGGCGCCGCCGGATTGGTTTTGCTGGCCGTTATTGGCGTCGGTGCTGCCGGCCGAGGCGCTTGCCGCAAGGGCCGCGCCGCTGCTCAAAGCCATAACTGCGGAAAAGAACAACATTGCCATTTTCTTCGTGGTAGTGGTTTGCATATTATTTTCCCTCTTTCGTGCCAGGGGTGATTATCAAACCCGCATTTCTCGCTGTTTTGCGGGCGCAAAACCTCACCGAGGCGCACCCAATGGCCTCGCAAGGAAATGATAGGCCACAAGTACGAGAGGGTTAAGTTCCCGTTATCGTTGGCATATCACAATTTAATGATAGCCAAGAATCGGCAATTATCAAATTTCAAGGCGATTTACTGGCGAAAGCCTTAAAAGCATGTGTACGGTATGAATCACAACGGCTAAATTAAACGGCATGAATTCATGATGTTATGAACAAGATGTTGTAGACGATACGTTGTGGATAGTCGCAGCAGTCTGGAGAGAAGACGGACCCACTATGAATTACCTTAACGACGACTTAAGAATCAGAGAGATTAAAGAATTATTGCCGCCGGTGGCGTTGCTGGAAAAATTCCCGGCAAGCGATCGGGCCGCCAGGACGGTATCGGGCGCGCGCTCCGCTATCCATAAAATCCTGAAGGGCAACGACGATCGCTTACTGGTGGTGATCGGTCCTTGTTCCATTCACGATACCGGGGCGGCGATAGAGTATGCCGCGCGTTTGCTCGCGCTGCGCAAGCAACTGGGCGGCGAGTTGGAAATCGTGATGCGGGTATATTTTGAAAAGCCGCGCACCACCGTGGGCTGGAAAGGACTTATCAACGATCCGTTAATGGATAACAGCTTCCAGATTAACGAAGGACTGCGCATTGCCCGTAAACTCCTGCTGGATATCAACGATTCCGGCCTGCCGGCCGCGGGGGAGTTTCTGGATATGATTACCCCGCAATATGTCGCGGACCTGATGAGCTGGGGCGCCATCGGCGCGCGCACCACCGAGTCCCAGGTGCATCGGGAACTGGCCTCGGGCCTCTCCTGTCCGGTGGGATTTAAAAACGGTACCGACGGCACCATCAAGGTCGCCATTGACGCCATTAACGCCGCCGGCGCCGCCCATTGCTTCCTGTCGGTAACCAAGTGGGGCCATTCAGCCATCGTCAACACCAGCGGCAACAGCGACTGCCATATCATATTGCGCGGCGGCAGGGAGCCAAATTACAGCGCTCATCACGTTAACGCGGTGAAAGTGGGATTGGCCAAGGCCAACCTGCCCGCCCAGGTGATGATCGATTTCAGCCATGCCAACAGCAGCAAGCAATATAAAAAACAGATGGATGTCGCGCGGGACGTATGCGCGCAGCTGGCGGCCGGCGAAAAGGGCATTATCGGCGTGATGGTGGAAAGCCATTTGGTGGAGGGCAACCAGAGCCTTGAGGGCGGTGAGCCCCTGGTCTATGGCAAAAGCATTACCGATGCCTGCATAGGCTGGCCGGATACCGAGCTCATGTTAAACCAGTTGGCCCAGGCGGTACGGGCGCGGCGGGAGTTGGCGGGGCCGGATATCCATCCGGGGGCCTGAAAAAACAATGCCGGATAGTACCTATCCGGCAAAAAAAAGCGGGTTTGCCTTCTTTATTCTCCCGACGCGCGCCGGGGGAAGTTCAGGGTTATTTGGCTTTACCCTGGTTGGCTACCGCGGCGGCCTTGGCGGCGATTTCCGCGGCGTTGCCCAGGTAGTAGTGCTTAACCGGCTTCATGTTTTCATCGAATTCATAAACCAGCGGCACGCCGGTCGGGATATTCAGCTCAAGAATGTCTTCTTCGCTCATATTATCCAGGAATTTCACCAATGCGCGAATCGAGTTGCCGTGCGCGGCGATAATGACGCGCTCGCCTTTTTTCATGCGCGGTAAAATGGTGTCGTTCCAGTAAGGGGTAACGCGATCGATGGTCAGCGCCAGGCTTTCGGTGGTTGGCAGCTCAGCGGCGGTCAGTTTTGCGTAGCGGGCGTCATGGCCTGGGAAGCGTTCGTCATCACGGGTTAATTCCGGCGGCGTAACGGCAAAACCGCGGCGCCATTGCTTAACCTGTTCGTCGCCGTATTTTTCAGCGGTTTCGGATTTGTTCAGGCCTTGCAGCGCGCCGTAATGGCGTTCGTTCAGGCGCCAGGATTTTTCCACCGGCAGCCAGGCCTGATCCAGTTCGTCCAGGATATTCCACAGGGTATGGATGGCGCGTTTTAACACGGACGTGTAGGCAAAATCGAAGGTAAAGCCTTCCGCTTTCAGCTGTTGACCCGCTTGCTTCGCTTCAGTACGGCCCTTGTCGGACAAATCAACGTCCGTCCAGCCGGTGAAACGATTTTCATTGTTCCACTGGCTTTCACCGTGTCGTACCAGAACCAGTTTAGTTACAGCCATCGCTTGACTCCTTAAAGTCTAAAGATTTTTATGAATACTATTAGCATTATATTGCCTGGCCGGGCTGGGCGGCAACCGCATAAGGTCAAACATAGCGAAATAAATGGCTTGGCGATAGCGCTTATAGCGCGACAAACTGATAACGGGTTGATGATTGATAGGTTTCACCGGGTTTTAGCCAGCAATCCGGCTGCGGCCACTCCGGATGGTTCGGGCTATCGGGCAGGAATTCGCTTTCCAGCGCCACCCCGCTGTAGTTTTGATAATCGCCGCCCTGGCGCGCCGGCGTGCCGGCCAGGAAATTGCCGGTGTACAGCTGCAGCGCCGGCGCGGTGGTGAAAACCTTGAGCAAAACCTGATTATCCGCCGACCATAGCTGGGCGGCGGGCGTTTCGCCGTCCCCACAGGCGGGGTAGAGCAGATAGGCGTGATCATACCCTTTCATGCGCTGCTGATCGCGATCGCGCAGAAAATCCTGGGCGATGGTCTTGGGCTGGCGAAAATCCATGCCGGTATTTTCCACATCGGCTAACGGCGCGCAGGGTATGCCTTCGCTGTCCACCGGCAGGTATTGCGTGGCGTAGATCTGTAGTTTTTGCCGGCGCACATCGCTGTTGGCGCCGTCCAGATGGAAATAGGCATGATTGGTCAGGTTTACCGGGCACGCCTTATCCACCGTTGCCCGATAGTCAATGGCCACCTGGCCGTCGTCGGTTACCGTATATCGCACCTCGGCGATCAGATTCCCCGGGAACCCCTGATCGCCGTCGGCGGACTCCAGGCGGAACAGCACCGAGGTCAGGGTATGCTCGGCGCATAACCAGCGCCGGGCGTGGAATCCCTGCGGCCCGCCGTGCAGCTGATGCGCTCCCTGGTTGGCGCTAAGCGGCCAGGTGGCGCCGCCACGAGTTAGGGCAGCCTTGGCGATGCGGTTGGCGTAGCGGCCGACGGTCGCGCCCAGATAAGCCGCCTGATGGGTGTATTCCTGCGGCGAGGGGCAGCCCAGCAGCACCTCGCGCCTGTCGCCTGATTTCAGCGGCAGTTGGCAGGAAAGCCAGGTGGCGCCCCAATCCATCAAGGTTATCTGGACGCCTTGTTCGGTTCCCAGGGTGACGCATTGGAACGGCTGGCCGTCAGGGGCGATGCCGGATTCATACTCTTTCAGCATAGGGAGGTTCCTTCACTCGCATGACACACATAAAACGTCTCTTTCAGGCCGGTTTTTGCTTCGTACCGATCGGCAACCGCCTGGCGCACCGTATCCACTAGTCCGGTCGGCATCAAGGCCACGATACATCCGCCAAAACCGCCGCCGGTCATACGCACGCCGCCGTTATCGCCGATTTCACGCTTCACGATGTCCACCAGCGCGTCAATGGGCGGCACGGTGATTTCGAAGTCGTCGCGCATCGAGGCATGTGACTGCGCCATCAGGCTGCCCATCAGGCCCAGATCTCCCGCGGCCAGGGCATCCGCCGCCGCCAGCGTGCGCGCGTTTTCCGTCAGGACGTGGCGCACCCGTTTGGCGACGACAGGATCCAATTCATGTTCAACGGCGGCGAACTGGCTTAATTCCACATCGCGCAGCTTATCGGCGGTAAAAAATCGCGCGCCGGTTTCGCACTGTTCGCGCCTAGCATTATATTCGCTGTCCACCAGCCCGCGTTTGACGTTGGAATTGATAATCACCACCGCCACGTTATCCGGCATCGGCACCGCGCGCGTGCCCAATGTACGGCAATCGATCAGCAGGGCGTGGTTATCCTTGCCCAGCGCCGAGATCAGCTGATCCATAATGCCGCAGTTACAGCCGACAAACTGGTTTTCCGCTTCCTGGCCGTTCAGCGCCAGGGCGACATTGTCGAGCGCCAGGTGATAAAGCGTTTGTATCGCTTTACCCACCGCCACCTCCAGCGATGCCGAGGAGCTTAAGCCCGCGCCCTGCGGGACATTGCCGCTCAGTACCAAATCGGCGCCGCCGAAGTGCGGGTCGCGTTGTTGCAGATGTTTGATCACGCCGCGCACATAATTGGACCATTGCTGGGTCGGATGAGACAAAATTGGCTCATCCAGTGAAAAAATATCTTGCTCGCCGTCACAATCCACGGCAATAACCCGGATTTGACGATCGTCTCGTTTTGCCGCGCTCACCACCGTCGCATAATCAATGGCGCAGGGCAGCACGAAACCATCATTATAATCGGTATGTTCACCAATCAGGTTAACGCGGCCGGGGGCTTGTACCGTCAGGGTTGCGTCATGGCCGTAGGATTGGCGGAAAACGGCTTCAGTGGTATTTTTTAACGTCATTGCGCTACTCCAGATTCCCGAAAATGAATATCGCTGACCGCGCGCAGGCGATCGCTGGCTTGTTCAGCGGTCAGGTCACGCTGGGTTTCCGCCAGCATTTCATAACCGACCATAAATTTCCGCACCGTTGCCGAACGTAACAGCGGCGGATAAAAGTGGGCGTGCAACTGCCAGTGGCCATGGTCCCCGCCGAGATAGGGCGCGCCGTGCCAGCCCATAGAATAAGGAAAGGAGCAGTTAAATAAATTATCGTAACGGCTGGTCAGCTTTTTAATCGCCACGGCCAGATCGGCGCTTTGCGCGCGATCCAGGTCGTCTATGCGCAACACATGGGCCTTGGGCAGCAGCAGGGTCTCAAACGGCCAGGCCGCCCAATAGGGCACGACCGCCAGCCAGTGTTCGGTCTCCACGACCGTGCGCGCGCCGTCGGCCAGCTCCAGCTTCAGGTAATCCATCAGCAGCGGGGAATGCTGTTGTAAAAAATAGTCACGCTGCAACCGGTCTTCGCGCTCGGCCTCGTTGGGCAAAAAACTGTTGGCCCAAATCTGGCCGTGAGGGTGGGGGTTGGAGCAGCCCATGGCCGCGCCTTTATTTTCAAACACCTGTACCCAGGGATAGGTTTTGCCCAAATCGGCGCTCTGCTCCCGCCAGGCCGCGATCACCGCTTCAAGCGCCGGCAACGATAACTCCGGCAGGGTCTTGCTATGATCGGGTGAAAAACAGATAACGCGGCTGGTGCCGCGCGCGCTTTCGCAGCGCATCAGCGGATTATCGCCGGCCGGCGCGTCCGGCGTGTCGGTCATCAGCGCGGCAAAATCATTGGTAAATACATAGGTGGTGGTGTAATCGGGGTTTTTATCACCCGAGACGCGGGTATTGCCCGGACAAAGAAAACAGTCGGGATCGTGCCGGGGCAGGGTTTGCACCGACGGCGTTTCCTGCTGGCCCTGCCACGGGCGCTTGGCGCGGTGCGGCGATACCAATACCCATTGTCCGCTGAGCGGGTTGTACCGGCGATGGGGATGATCGACGGGGTTAAACTGCAGCATACTCTCTCCTGAAACTCAATCTGGATAACCGTTCGGGTGGCGCGACTGCCAGCGCCAGGTGTCGGCGGCCATCTCTTCCAACGAGCGGCTTACCCGCCAGTGTAAATCACGTGCGGCCTTATCCGCCAAGGCCCAATAGGCGGCCTGGTCACCCGCGCGGCGCGGCGCAAAATGATAGGGCACCGGCTTGCCGCAGGCATGGCTAAAGGCGTTCACCACGTCCAGTACGCTGTGTCCAACGCCGGCGCCAAGGTTATAGATATGGGTGCCTGGTTTACCCCGCAGCGCTTGCAGCGCCGCGACATGGCCGTCGGCCAGATCCATGACATGAATATAGTCGCGTACGCCGGTGCCGTCATGGGTGGGGAAATCATGGCCGAAGATTGCCAGTGAGGGACGGCGCCCCACCGCAACCTGGGCGATATACGGCATCAGGTTATTGGGAATGCCCTGGGGATCTTCGCCCATTTCGCCGGAGGGATGGGCGCCGGCCGGGTTAAAGTAGCGTAATAACGTCATGCTCCATTCCGGCTCGGCGCGCTGCGCGTCCGTCAGTATCTGCTCGACCATCAGCTTGCTGCGGCCATAGGGGCTGGATGGCGCTCCGGCGGGGAGGCTTTCGTCATAAGGAACGATGGGCTGATCGCCATAAACGGTGGCGGAAGAGCTGAAAATCAGGGTCTTGACGCCCGCCGCGCGCATGGCTTCCACCAGCGCCAGGGTGCCGTAGACATTGTTATCGTAGTAATCCAGCGGTTTTTGCACCGACTCGCCTACCGCTTTGAGACCGGCGAAGTGGATAACGGCATCGATGTCGTGTTCGGCAAAAATTCGCGCCAATAACGCTTTATCGCGCACGTCGCCGCGGTAAAACACGGGTTTTGTCCGGCTAAGACGCGCCAGCGCGTCAAGCGCGCTGCTTTTGCTGTTGCTCAGGTTATCCAAAATGATCGGGTTAAAACCGGCAGCGTTAAGTTGCAGGCAGGCATGACTGCCAATGTAACCGCTACCACCCGTCACCAATATAGACATTTGCGACTCCTGTATCCTTTTATCGGGATAAATTAGCATGGCTAGAACCTTAAAAAGGTGATCATGTCGATAAAAATGAAATCGATTACATTCAATGTTAGCGCATTTTTTGCCGTAATGCCCCGGCAAAACCGGAAGACTTAACGATTATCAAGATTGAATGCCGCAACGGGGCCGGGAAAAAAGATAACGTTCTCAGCCTGCGCTGCGGCGGCGCCACCGCGCAGGCATGGCGGCGGCGCTGGGGCTAACGTTTCACTCAGGGGCTATGCGCGCAGGTCATCGATCTGATAACGGTAGCGGTCATCCTGCGGTACAAAGGTCAGCCGATGGGTAATACAGCCAGGGGCGTCTTCCGCGTGATGGGAAACAAACAGCAACTGGGTTTCGCCTTCGCCGATCAGCACGTCGATCCAACGGCGCACCAACTGCCGGTTAAGCGGATCAAGCCCCTGCAGCGGCTCGTCAAGGATTAACAGCGCGGGGTGCTTGACCAGGGCGCGGGCGATAAGCACCAGGCGCTGCTGTCCCCAGGACAAGCCGTGGAACGGGGCATCCGCCGCCGCCTCAAGACCCAGCAATTGCAGCCACTGGCGGGTCAATAGCCGCTGGCGATCCGACACCGCCTGATAGACGCCGATGGAATCGAAAAAACCGGATAAAATCACGCTGCGCGCGCTGGCGCTGACCCGGTAATCCAGATGCAGGCTGCTGCTGACATAGCCGATATGGCGTTTAATATCCCAGATCGTTTCGCCGCTGCCGCGACGCCGGCCAAACAGCGTTAAATCGTTGCTGTAGCCCTGGGCATGATCGCCGGTAACCAGGCTGAGCAGGGTGGATTTGCCGGCGCCGTTCGGGCCGACGATTTGCCAGTGCTGGCCCGGCAAGACTTCCCAGTCCAGCTGATGCAGGATCGGCCGGTCCTGGTAGGAGACCACGCCATTGCGCAGGGTAATAAGCGGCAGATCGGCGGGCAGGGCGGCCTTTTGCCCGGGTATCTCGGTCTCCGGCAGGCGGATGCCGGCAAGGGATTCCGCATGCGCCAACTGCGCCACCAGCGCCTCGGCCAGCAGCGTGGCGCGATCGCCGGTGCAGGTTAACGCGCAATCCACCAGGATCCCGACGTTATCCATATAGTCGGGAATATCGTCAAAACGGTTAAGCACCAGCACCAGGGTCATGGAAGGATCCGCCAGGACGCGCAGCATATCGGCAAGCTGCGCCCTTGAGGTCACATCCAGTCCGTCAAAGGGTTCATCCAGGATCAGCAGGTCAGGCCGGGCCATCAGCGCCTGGCACAGCAGGGTTTTACGCGTCTCGCCGGTGGACAGGTATTTAAATCGGCGCGCAAGCAGATGCGTGATGCCGAACCGCCCGGCGAGCTCATCGCATAGCGCCGGGTCGCAGATATCCTGCTGGATGATTTCCGCGGTGGTACGTCCGGTATCCTCCTCGCCATCGCTCAGCAGATCGGTGTTGTTGCGTTGCCATTCCTGTCCGACCAGTTTTTGCAGTTGCTCCAAAGAAAGGCGGGAGACCCGTTGATAATCGCTGTGCCGCTCGCCGGACAAGAGCGTCAAATCACCGGATAGGGCGCGGGCAAGGGAGGACTTGCCGCTGCCGTTGGCGCCGACAAAGGCCCAACGCTCTCCGCTGCGCAGTTCCAGTTCCCCGATGCTAAGCCGGCGGTCATCGCTAAGACGAAACGATCCTTGCGAAATATGCAATAACGACATTTATTATTCCTGTTTATGCAACTTAGAACCTCAGCATCATAATTTTACCGTCCAAAGTCAATGTGTGGGCGCGCTTTCAGCACAGCGTGGCGATGATCACCTGGTCGGCATTAAAATATGCTGTAATTGGCAGATCCAGCGATAAATGTTGCTCGCCCACCGCGGTTTTGGGCAGGGTGGCGCACAGGATTTCTCCGCCGGTAAGGCGCAGCAGGGCTTCGACGTTATCGTCGCCCTGCTCAAGCTGCGTTAATGTGCCGTGCAGGACGTTATCGGCGCCGGCGATATCGACGTGTCCGGCGCGCAACGACACCCAGGGCGCTTTGATAAGCAACAGCACTTCCTTACCCGGCGCCAGCAGCAGCCGGTCGGCGCTGCGCTGGGTCAAGGCCACCTTCAGGCGCGTCCGTCCGTCCGCCAGCAGAATATCGACGTGCTGCTGCACCTGCTGGTGGCTGCGCGTGAGCACGGTGCCGAAAAACTGGTTGCGGGCGCTGGTTTGCAGCGAAAAGCGCGAAATGGCCGCCAGCAGGCTATCAAGCGGGAGCCTATCGTCTTGCAGTACGTTAAAAGCCTTTTGCTGGATTTGGCCTAACAGATCGTAGAGCTGCAGCAGCCGCTCGGCATAGCGGGTAAGCGTGGCGCCGCCGCCGCCTTTGCCGCCGGTGGCGCGCTCAACCAGGGTTTGTTCCGCCAGCTCGTTCATGGCGCTGATGGCGTCCCAGGCGCTTTTATAGCTGATGCCCGCCAGTTTGGCGCCCTGGCTGATGGAGCCGGTGTGCTTGATCTGCTTGAGCAGGGCGATACGCCGGGGATCGGCAAAAAGGCGTTGCTGGAGTTTCAAGGTGAGGAGAATTTCGGCCTGCATGCCTGTGCGCCCTGTTTGATATTAAGCGTTGCGTATGGCGACGCGTGAAGATTGCAGCGAATTGTCGCCGATCTTGTGCGGACGGGCAAATACCCCCTGGCCGCGTATGCGCTTTCTGCGAGGTATAACATAAAAAGCCTAAGCCGCCGCGTCATAAACTGGTATAAAGAGCAATAAGCATAGCAAAAACGCCGGCGACAGCGGCATGATACGAGGTGAAGATGTTAGAGTTACTGGAAAGCCTGTTAATGGTAGTACTGATGGTGCCGGTGGTGATGGTGCTCATTCTTGGGTCGATTTATGGCCTGGGCGAGCTGTTTAATCTGATATCGAAAATCGGCAAGCCCAAACAGAAGCGTGACCCCCATGCCAATGATAAGCGCGGTGCCGACGCGCATT